>JAYUPZ010000359.1:0-16731 GCA_043759805.1 Myxococcales bacterium
GGTGGCGGTGCGGGGGGGGGACCGGCCTCGGAGGTTTTCCCGTGCTCGAGCAAGGCGGATACGGTCGCGGCGCTTCCCATCGATCAGGACAAGTGCTCGATGTACGCAACGGTGGAGAACGTCGAAAAAGCACTGATTCGAAATACGAGTGCGTCCGGTTGCAGAAATAGCGTCTGCCACGCCGTTAAAACGAGTGGAACAAGAATGGGACTACCGAACAGCGAGCCGTCCATCCAGCCCACAAGGGCATTCGTCGAGCTTGCAGGCGTGAAGAACCGCAAGCGAGGCGAAGCCGATTTCGACGTCTGCCCGGATGACAATTACATCGATATCGACGATCCGCAGAAGAGTTTTCTGCTTACCAAGGTTAGGGACGCGATGCCTGCCTGTGCGGACGGCACAACCCATCCTAAATCCAAGCAGATGCCAAATACGCCGACGACCAAATTATCACCTGAGCAGATTGCCTGCGTCGAAGCTTACGTCATCGCGGTTTCCGACGGCTGCCGACCTTAGTCCGCGCACTTCGGCAATGCGTTTCGGCGGACGTCGTCTTGCGGTGTGGATCTACTGGGGCGCGCTGATGGGTGCGCTCTCAGCCTGCTTTGGCGGAGGAGATACGCGCAATCGAGGGGGCAATGCGGGCGGCGGAGGTGGCGGAGGTGGCAACGCTGCATTCGTACCACCGTGTCTCGACAAGGCAGATGCAGTACGCGTTGCAGCGTTGAATCCCGATCTGTGTACGAAATACGCGACCGTCGAGGCGTTCGAGAAAGCCGCGATTGTCCCGACAAGAGAACCAGGATGCGGCGGGGTCACCTGTCACAAGATAGGGACCAGCGGAACAAGTCTGGGCCTCCCCAAACACGAACCCTCGATCCGCACGAAGGACGCGTTCCTTGAATTGGCTGGTGTCACAAATCGCAACAGAGGCCCGTTTAACTACTGCCCGAACGACGCCTACATCGACCTCGTCGATCCGCAAAACAGTTACATTCTCGCCAAGGTCCGGCAGATGAAGCCCGATATCGCTTTTCCGTCTGATGGCGCAGTAGACCAGAATCGCTTCAGATGCCATCGGCAGGCGGCAAGTTCGATGACGAAAAGCTCAAATGCCTTGAGGCTTACGTGATTGCCGTTTCCGAAGGCTGTCGTTAGACCGATGCAGGTTGGCTTTCCGCGTCAATCAGCAGCAGCGTGTCAGGAGCAGGAAACCGGATAGTTTCTGCATACCGTGGACGTTTGTTTATAAAATATAATTGTACTATAAACGTTGTATGAGGTTCCCCCAGCGGCCGCCGCTGCTCAACGTCGACGATATTTCCCCGGCGTCGGCCATGAAGCTCTTCGGATCTGGTGGAAACTCCCCCGTCCTCCCGGATGGCCGGTACCTGCACTGGGATGATCTCCGCAACCGTCCCCCGCCCGCGGGCTTTAACCACGAGGAGTGGTGGTTTTCACATGCACTGGCGCGCCGAAGCGCCCGTGTGGTGATCCCCGACTTCACCGAATCCGGCCAGCCGTTCTGGTATTGCAGACTCGACGCTATCGATCGCGCTACCCACGAGCTTGATAGGCGAGATGCCACGCGAGAAATGCTGCATGCGATGACCGAGAACGGCGTCCGGCAGAGCTACCGCATCGACCAGCTCATCGAGGAAGCCATCAACTCATCGCTCATCGAAGGCGCAAAGTTGACGACGCGCGCGCAGGCCAAACAGATCATTCTGGACGGCACGACCCCACAATCGCATGGCGACAAAATGGTGGTGAACAACTACACCGCGATGGTGCGACTGCTCGAACTTCACGACCAGGATCTGACCCTCGATGCGTTGCTCGAGATTCACGCAATCCTCGGCGAAGACGCCCTTGATACGGAAAACTGCGCTGGCCGACTTCGAGACGCGGATGAAAATGTACGCGTCGAAGATTCGAGCGGCGAAGTTTGGTTCCGACCGCCTCCAGCGGCGGAGCTGCCACAACGACTCGCGGCGCTTTTCAAATTTGCAAACAACAGGGATCCACACCCGTTCGTTCATCCACTCGTACGGGCCATCGTTCTACATTTTTGGCTCGCGTATCTGCACCCCTTCGTTGACGGGAACGGTCGCATGGCGCGCGCCCTCTTCTACTGGCAAATGCTTCGCGGAGGTTACGACTTTGCGCAGTACCTTTCGATTTCGGGGCCAATCGACCGATCGCGACGAGCGTACTACATGGCGTTTGCCCACACAGAGACTGACAACGGCGACCTTACCTATTTCCTGCTCAATCAACTTGCAGTCCTGCGCCGCGCGACCGACGATCTCTCGGCACATCTCAAACAACGTTCAGAAAGTTTGAGCTATCTGCTCAGTGCACTTTCCAATGCGCATGAATTGAACGCCAGACAACAGGCCGTCCTCGGCTTCCTTGCGCGGCAGCCCGAACAAAGTGTGACGGTAACCGGCCATGGCACCAACCACCGGGTGACGTACCTGACTGCCCGCAAAGATCTCCAAACCCTCGAACAACAGGGGCTCCTTCGACGCGTCAAGCAGGGCAAGACCGATCGCTATCTACCCACTGAAAGCTTTATCGCGCGCTTCATGCGCAGCGCCCGCCCCTAAAACAACGATCCCTGGGGTCCCCCACCTGGTGGTGGCCAGGGAAAGCTCAAATGCTCGTACGCCCGGCGCGAAGCGTGACGCCCGCGTGGCGTGCGTTGCACAAATCCTTCCTGAATCAGGTACGGTTCAATCACGTACTCAAGCGTATCACGGTCCTCGGACATCGCGGCCGCGAGTGCTTCCACCCCGACGGGGCCGCCCGCGTAGCGTTCGATAATGAGGCTTAGGTAACGCCGGTCGTTGCTGTCGAGGCCGATGGCATCCACCTCAAGGCGATCCAGACCGTATCGTGCCGCATCCGCTGTCACGCTGCTCTCGCCTCGCACCTGCGCAAAGTCACGCACCCGGCGCAACAGGCGATTCGCAATACGCGGGGTTCCACGCGCTCGACCGCCAATTTCAAGAGCCCCGCGATCGTCCACGTCGATCCCAAGGATGCGTCCCGAGCGCAACACGATCGACGCCAGATCCTCGGGGTTGTAGTACTCAAAACGCTCGACGATGCCGAAGCGATCGCGCAACGGCGACGTGAGGCGACCGGTCCGGGTGGTGGCGCCGACCAGCGTAAAGGGCTCAAGCGGAACCGACAAGGCCGACGCACCCGGGCCCGCACCGGTCACAATCTCAATGCGAAAATCCTCCATTGCCGGATAAAGGCTTTCCTCGATGACAGGCGACAGGCGATGGATTTCGTCGATGAACAACACATCGCCGCGGCCCAGCGAGGTCAAGATGCCCGCCAGATCACTTTTGCGTTCGAGCGTAGGACCCGAGGTGACCCGTGCCACGGTTCCCATCTCGTGCGCAATGACGTGCGCGAGCGTTGTTTTGCCGAGGCCCGGCGGGCCCGAAAGCAGAACGTGATCCAGCACGTCGCCGCGTTGCTTGGCTGCGGTGACGTAGACGTGCAGTTTTTCTGCAACCGCGCGCTGACCAATGAACTCGTCGAAAGATTGCGGTCGAAGCGATTCATCAAACCGATTGTCGTCCCCCATCGCCTGCGGTGCCAAAGGACGGGCATCGCTGCCATCGCCCATGACCGCCTCGACCATCTCGATGTCGTCGTCGTGTTTCCGTCGTGCCAAGAGTCCGCCTATCGCGTTCGAGTGTTGCGTTTCTCGCGCAACTGAGCAAGCACATCCTTGACCAGATCGGCCAAGGGCCGGGCGGCATCCAGCCCCGGCAGGATCGAGTCGTATTCGTCCGGACGCAATTGCAGCGCATCAAGATAGTGGGCGACCTCACGCAGACGGTCGTCGAGCTGAGGGCCTGCACCCGGCAAAGGTCGCTTGCCCGCGGCTTCCTTGCGGGCACCTGCCGCTGCATTCGCGATGTTGTCGCGCAATTCGACGCAAAGACGTTCCGCGGTCTTCTTGCCGATGCCCTTGACCGCCGACAGCCGAACCACATCGCCCGAAACGATGGCGCTCACCAGATCGGGTCCCGGCACATTGGAGAGGATGTTTACCGCCGCCTTGGGACCAATGTTCTTTACCGTGATGAGCGTCTGAAACAGGCGACGTTCCACCGAATCCGAGAATCCAAAAAGCGAAGGACCGCCGTCGGTCGTGTAGTGCATGTAGACCGGAACCATCGTTTCGGTCCCCACAGCCGGCAAGCCTCGCAATGCGCCGGCAGTCGGCACCAGGACATAACCCACGCCCGCCACGTCCAGCACGACACGGGTGGCGTCGCGCTCGATCAGTTCTCCCCGCAAAAATGCAATCATGCTCGGCTCCGGATGGGCGTTGGTGCCATCGATCGCTCGGCGGCCACATGGCGCAGATAGCAAATCGCAACGGCCAGTGCATCGGCGGCGTCCGATTCCGGGGGACGGCGCATCGACAAGATGGCCTTCACCATGAAAGCAATCTGGGTCTTGGTGGCGGCGCCATGACCCGCCACGGTGCTTTTCACGGTGGCCGGTGGATAACCGTGAATCGCGAGCTCGGCATCGCCCGCGAGAAAAAGCGCGACACCCCTCGCCTCGCCAAGCGCAATGGTCGACTGAACATTCTCACCGTAAAACGCCTCTTCCATCGCAACCACGCCGGGACGCATCTCGGCGATGATCTCACGCAGGGTGCGACCAATAAGCGCCAACCGTTCGGCGCGCGGCTTTCGACCGGGGATCGCGATGACGCCACATTCGATGTAACGCATCACGCTGGGTCTTTGCACCGAGGCTTCGACGATGCCGTAGCCCATGCGAACCGTTCCTGGATCAATGCCAAGAACGCGAACGGTGGGCGATGGGGCAGATGCCTTCACCGGGACAGTTTGGACCCCTGCCGTATCGGTTGAAAGTTTCCCTGCTGCGCGCCGGGTCGTGGAACGCCTGGCAATCGGACCCGACATGGACTCGTTCCTACCACTTTCGGGTGTTGCCATGCCATAACCCTGCGCCGACCCGCCAATAAATTCGATGCCCGGACCCCTTCATATCCCTGTTTCCCACGGTCGACTTGAGGCACTGATTGATGCCCCGACCGGATACCCGATTGCGGTGGCCGTCGTGTGCCATCCACACCCGCTTTTTGGCGGCACGATGCACAATCACGTGACCTATCGCATCGCCAAAACACTCACCCGACACGGTATCCTCACCCTGCGTTTCAATTTTCGGGGCGTCGGGACCTCGACCGGCAAGCATGGCGAGGGTATTGCGGAGGCCGAGGACGTGGCGGCGGCGCTCGACAGGGTGCAGGCGGAATGTCCGGAGTTGCCGCTGTGGATAGCCGGGTTTTCGTTCGGTGCCCGGGTTGGGCTTGCAACCGCGGCGCCTGATCGCCGGGTCACGCATCTGCTGGGCGTGGGTCTTGTGCCGCGCATGTTCGATTTTAGCTTTCTTGAAACCACGGCAAAGCCAAAGGCATTTGTTCATGGCGCCGAGGATGAACTGGCCGACGTGCAAAGTGTGGAAGATCTTGTGCGACGATTCCCGGAACCGCGTTTCTTTGAATCCGTTCCTGGGGCGCAACATCTGTTCCCCGGTAAGCTTACCGAACTTGAAGAAGCATTGGATCGCGCGGTGTCCTTTTTGCTGCACGCACCGATTTGATTGTTTCGTCGCACAACTCGGGGCATGACGACTGCGTTTGCCCCTCGACGGACAAATCGCCAGCGTGGTGAGTGGCTGGGGATTTGTTCGCCGAGGTTACGGCTTGGGCGCAACCATGATACTATCATATGATAGTATCATGGCCGCCTCCAGGACACCGCCCTTCGAACTGAAAGTGACCGTCTCGAACTTGATGGCCAGGATCATGCAGCTCATTGGCCGTTTCGAGGGAATGCAAAGCCCAAAACCTCAGCTCCACTTGCGGCGGGGTTCGCGGATCCACACGGTACTCGGAAGCGTGGCCATTGAAGGCAATACCCTGACGCTTGAACAGGCCTCCGCAATCTTCGACGGCAAACGTGTGGTTGGGCCGCGGCGAGATGTCCTTGAACTTCAGAATGCCATCAAAGCCTACGATGCCGCACCAACTTTCAAACCGGCATCTACGCTTCATCTCCGGAGAGCGCACCGAACAATGATGCTGGGGCTCATCGACGATGCCGGAGCGTATAGGTCCAAGGGCGTTGGGGTTTTTCAAGGAAACGAAGTGGCACACATCGCTCCACCCGCGGGACGTGTCGCTCAATTGGTGCAAAATCTATTCGACTGGACAAAGGCAGAACAGACGCTCGATGGGTTGATCGTCTCCGCCGTTGCGCACTACGAATTGGAATTCATTCATCCGTTCTCGGATGGCAATGGCCGTTTGGGTCGCCTTTGGCAACACGTGGTCTTGCAAAAGCGCCACCCAATCTTCCAGTGGATTCCGTTCGAATCCGTAATCCACGGAAAACAAGAGCAGTATTACCGGGTACTTGGCATTTGCGACAAGGCCGGCGCTTCGACGGCTTTTATCGAATTTTCGCTTGCAGCAGTCCTCGAGGCGCTCGAAACTTTCCTCGCCGACATTCGGCCCGAACCGATAACGGCCGAACAGCGATTGGAGAATTTTCGTGCGCTTCTTGCGACACAGTGGTTTACGCGTAAAGACTACCTTGCCCATTGGAAGTCGGTCTCGACGGCAACAGCCAGTCGGGATCTGCGCGATGGCGTCGCCGCGGGTAGGTTGATTCGAGAAGGCGAAAAGGCACTCACCCGTTATCGTTTCCACCCCCCTCGACGCTAGTCCATCACCACCCCGGCGTTGGTGGCTGGGGTTTGTCCGTCCAGGTTTCCTTGCCATCGCATGGATAATCGGGCGGTGTGCGATGCGTACTACGGCCGTTCCACGCGGTGGCGCCCATGTCGAACCAACCACCCCAGCGGTCAACAATACGACCGTCCGCCGTTTTGATCGTCACGGTCTCACCCGTATTCGTGAGGCCGTCACGCCCGATGCGACCTTCGACGCGAACGAGCATCATTCCCTTGGATGGAGACGGATCGCTGCCTTCGTCGGCGATGAATCCGGCCGCCACGACCAGCGCACGTTGACCCGGCGCAAGTGTTCCGGCTCCCAGCGGATCGCTGCCGCCGCTGTCTTCAATTGCAATGCCCTCAAGTGACAGGGACACATTGCCCACGTTCACGATTTCTACGAATTCTTGCGTGTACTCTGATCCCGCAGGATTGACGAGTACCTCGGAGATAGCCAGCGGCGGTCGATTCGGTGTGACGATTGCCAGAGTTTCGCTTTGACCAACATTTCCGGCAGCGTCCACGGCCGTCACTTGAACACTTGCAGGAAGATCAGGTCCCAATGCCGCGAGCGGCACCACCGTGTTTTGTGATACGCCTGCAGTCGGCAAGGTGAGCTCGATTTTTGTGTTGCTGGTCGTCACGGTGATGGTTGTTTGAGCGGGCTCCGACAGCGACACTTGCAAACGCAAACAGTCGCTCACGTCCGCGACGACATTGGCGACCACGGGTGCAGTTTCATCCGCAACGGGCGCGGTCTCGAAACGGCCGATGGCGCCGGCAGAAACCGCGGTTCCATCCGGCCACGCGGCATCTCCCACGTCGACGACATAGCGCGAGGCAGGAGAGAGCCGTGCCGCGGGCGTCAGTGCGTAGCAGGTAAGCTCAGGCGCCATCCCGATTGGACACGGGCGCGCCGCAAAACCGACGCTGACCGAAGCGCCCGAATTCGCGCTGAGCTTGAACGGTGCGACCACGCCGGGTTTGCTCGCAGATATGGGCGCTGGCGTCTGGACGAGGAGCAGGGAGAGATTGATCGGGACCGCGGCCGCGCCATCTTCGGGTTGCAAGAGGCGAAATCCAGAAGCCGCCGTAACCATTTTCATCCCGGTGGCTGGCCCTTGTCGCTCATCGCCAAGTTCAACATCGGGTAAACACGATGACGATCCGAGAAGGATGGTTGCATACAGAAGCACTGAACGCGGCACGGCGAGTTTCTCGGCCGTGCCTGCGGGGAAGTTGCGCGACGATTGAATCAAGGCCCGTTTTTCTTACGGGTGGTGGTATGAAAACCGAGTGATTTCGACCGACAATTATCCGCCCGATCTCGTGTTGGCGTCGGCGTCGCCGCGGCGGCGCGAGCTGCTCGAACGGCTTGGATTGCGCGTTGAAATCCGGCCCGCCAATATCGATGAGTCAACCGTGCCCGGTGAATCGGCACGAAACTATGTCGAGCGCGTTTCCTCCGCCAAATGTGCTGCCATTGAAGCACCGGGCTTTGCAGTTCTCGCTGCCGATACCACGGTTGCGATTGAAGGAACCATTCTGGGTAAACCCGGGGACGCGCACGAGGCCAAAGAAATGCTTTCGCGCCTCGCCGGCCATAGACACGAAGTGCTAACCGCCTATTGCATTCGATTCAACGAACGACGCCTTTTCCGAACCGTGTGCACCCAGGTTTCGATGCGCCCCATCGATGAGTCCGAAATTCAGGCCTATGTTGCGTGTGGCGAATGGCGGGACAAGGCGGGTGGATACGCGGTGCAAGGCATCGCTGCGGTATTTGTGACTGAGGTCCTCGGCTCGATCACCAATGTCATCGGCTTGCCGATAGCCGAGGTCATTGCCGATCTCCGAGCGCTGAATGCGCTACCGAACTATCCACCCACCGCTTTCGGTGAAACGCCGTGAACGCAGCACGTGGGCAAGCGATCCGCGACAACCTTGAGCGGGTTCGAGCGCGGATCGCAAAAGCCGAGTCAAGCGCGGGTCGACCTGCAGGCTCGGTCACGTTGGTAGCCGTCAGCAAGAAGATGCCAGCCGATGACATTCGTGTGGCGATTGCGGCCGGGCAACGAGACTTTGGTGAGAACTACGCCCAGGAATTGCGGGACAAGCGTCTGGAACTCGAGGGCGAGGACATTCGATGGCACTACATCGGACCGCTGCAAAGCAACAAGGTGCGCTACGTGGCGGGGCAAACGGCCCTGATGCACACCATCGACAGCGTCGACTTGCTGCAGGAAACGGATCGACGAACACCCGAGGGACAAACGCAGGACTGCCTCGTACAAGTCAACGTAGGGGGCGAAGCGCAAAAACGCGGCGTTCCGCCGTCAGGATTGAACGCAATGCTCGAGGCCTTCGCAAGGCTCGACCGTGTTCGCTGTGTTGGCCTCATGACTTTGCCGCCTTACCTTGACGACATGAATCAGGTGCGGCCGCTCTTCGCGGAACTGCGTACGCTGATGGAAACCGCCGCAAACGCAGCACAAAAAAACGCGGCCCTTACCCAGCTTTCGATGGGAATGAGCCACGATATGGAAGCGGCGGTCGAGGAGGGGGCGACCCTCGTGAGGGTGGGCACTGCCATTTTTGGCGAACGCCCACGATCCGAGTAATCGCAGATCAGTTCAGGATCTTCAGCAACTCGACATCAAACACCAGCGTGCCAGACGGCGCACCGGGGCGAGAAGGCGTTTCGCCGTAGGCCAGGCTGCCCGGAATCCAAAAGCGGGTCTTTTCGCCCTCGACCATCAACTGGACACCCTCGGTCCAACCCGGGATGACGCCGTTGAGCGGAAACACGGCGGCTTCACCGCGAACCGCAGCACTGTCGAACATCTTCCCGTCCAGCGTCCAACCCGTGTAAATGACTGCAACTTCGCTTGCGGCTGTGGGATGCACGGTGCCGGTACCCTTGGTCAATACGACGTAGGAAATACCGCTTGGGGTGATGGTCGCGTTCTTCGGCGCCTTCGCAACGTCCTTGGGCGCCTTGATCGGACCCGGAACGGCTTTCGGAGACTTCACGATGCCGAGCAGTTCGACATCGAATACCAACATGCCGGCCGGAGCACCGGGACGAGCAGGCGTATCGCCATAGGCAAGTGCACCCGGAATCCAGAAGCGGCGCTTTTCGCCTTCAACCATCAACTGAAGACCCTCGGTCCAACCCGGGATGACGCGATTGAGCGGGAAGCTGGTGGGCTTGCCACGAACAACCGAGCTGTCGAACATCTTTCCGTCTTTCGTCCAGCCCGTGTAGTGCACGTTGACGAGGTCAACGGGGTCCGGTTTGACCTTACCAGCGCCCGGCTGCAACACCCTCGAAGCGAGACCCGATGCCGTTTTCTCGGCTGTTGCCGGCGCGGCCGCCACATCCTCAGGGGCAGGAAGACCCTTGGGCTCTTCGGGAGCCGCAGGAGGCGTTGCGGGCTTGGCGGGTTCTGCCGGTTTGACGGCAGCGGGTGGCGTCTCCACCTTCTTGTTGCAGGAAGGGGCTGCCATCAGGAAAAACGCTCCGGCAGCGGCCAGGGTCGAAATTCGGGAAAATGTCTGCATGTCCGGCGGTTTATCAGTGGAACGATGAAAATGCAGTAAATTTCGTCCTGCCGTGCCCTTCCCTTTTCGACCAATCCTGTCTGCCTGGTTCCTCCTTCCCGTTGTCGGCCTTGCCGCCTGTGCCGGTAAAGCCGCGAAGGATCCGGCCCTTGCAACCGATCCCGCGGGTGCAACCGAAACACAGCCAGCCCCGTTTTCCCCCACCGCACCGCCCCCATCGGCGCCCGAGATTGAGAACCGCTCGCCTTATGCGTCGTCTCGCGGCGCCATCTTCGATGCAGCCTGGAACACGGTTGCGCAAAAGCACTACGACAAGGCGCTCGGCGGAGTCGACTGGAATGCCGCGCGGGAAAAGTACCGCAACCTCGCACTCGGCGCGCCCGACGAGCCGACCTTCTATCGCGTGATGAATGATCTGCTCGGTGAGCTTCGTCAATCGCATCTCTTTATCACGGGGCCGGGCGACGAGAACCCACTGCATTCGCTTGAAAAAGACGACAACGTCAGCACGGGCGGCGATCCCGGAAATCCAGGAATCGTCATACGCGACATTGAGGGCAAGCCGACCATTACCCGTGTTCGGCCCGGTTCGTCAGGCGCGCTTGCGGGCATGCGTCCCGGGTTCATTGTCACCAACCTTGGTGGCCGCCCGTTAACTGCCCACCTTCCTCGACGCACCTTGCGGCCAATCGAGCAAAGGTTTTACCTTCGACGCACCGCCGATCGACTGTTGCAAGGACCCGCCGGATCGCGCATCACAATCCGATACATCGACAACGCCGACCGACCCGGCGAGGTGGCGCTGACCCGGGACACGCCAACAAGTCAAGTGGTACGTTTCGGCAACCTGCCGGCACTTTACCCCGAGTTTCGCGTCGAACAGGCGGGAGACATCGGCATCATCGCCTTCGACTTCTTCATGATGGGCGACCTGTTGGATCAAATCACTGCGGCCATCGATAAACATCGCGTCGCGAAAACGCCGGGGTTGATCCTCGATCTGCGGGGCAATCCAGGTGGCATGGCCGCCATGGCTATCTCGATTGCCTCTCGTCTCGTCGATAAAAAGATCTCGCTTGGCACCATGCAGTTTCGCGATCACGAAAACCACTTCGTCGCGACGACCAGTCTGGATGTGAAGCCATACCTCGGCAAGGTGGTGATCTTGACGGACGAGGGATCGGCCTCGACCTCGGAGATCCTGGCGGCGGGTCTGCAAGAAGCGAAACGTGCCACGGTGGTGGGCGG
This sequence comes from Myxococcales bacterium, assembly GCA_043759805.1. Taxonomy (GTDB): domain Bacteria; phylum Myxococcota_A; class Polyangia; order Fen-1088; family Fen-1088; genus JAWXBF01. The sequence continues at coordinate 11,623 of JAYUPZ010000359.1, forward strand.
TATGACCCTCGGCGCGGCGTTGCCATCTGCCATCGAACAACTTCCGGGCGGCGCGATTCTTCAGTACGTCATCGCGGATTTCCGTACACCTGCAGGGGTTCTGCTGGAAGGCCGCGGCGTGCAGCCTGATCGCCTGGTGGTCGAGAGCCGTCGCGCTCTGCAAGAAGGACACGACGCAGTACTCGACACCGCACTCGACATCATCCGCGCACGCAAGGAAAGCAACCGCAAATGAACCTTCGCAATGTCACCGCAATCGCTCTCTGCCTTTGCCTGTTCGCTGTCGGGCGTGTTGCAAACGCTGCCGATAGAACGCCCGACGACATCTTGCGCGACTACGAAAAGGCTTCGGGGGGATTGGGTCCCTGGAAAAAGCGAAAAGCCATTCGCATTCGCCAGGTGGTGTCATTGCGCGGCATGAACCTCGAAGGTGCAGGCGAAGTGATCCAGACGAAAGGCGGCTCGTTCCTGGTCGTTCAGGAATTGCCGGTGGTGGGCAAACTCTCCAAGGCCAGCAACGGCAAGGTGATCTGGTCCCGGGACAAAATCAACGGGCTGCGCATCCTTGAAGGAGATGAGGCCGACCAAACGCGCCTGGAATCGATGTGGCAGGTGGAACTGCGTTTGCGTACCGTGTACCCAACGCGGAAGATTGCGCCCTCGGAAACGGCGACAGAGGAATGCGTTGAACTTTCATCGAAGGATAGTTCACCCATCGTCCGATGTTTCGACAAGCAAACCCATCTGGCGACAACGATGAAGGGGACGGCTGTCTCACCACAGGGCGAAACCCCCTATACAGTTAAGTTCCTCGATTACGCACTTCAGGATGGCATCACGATGTCGCGTCGCCAGGAGGTGATGGCCGGCCCCGCGATACTCGACATTCGCCTCGAAAGCGTCGAGTGGGATCCCAAGGTCAACCCTTCGATTTTCAAGATTCCAAGGGTCAAATGAAACGCTACACAATTCTCGCAGCTGCACTGATGCTGAGCGTGTCATTCGGTTGTTCTGAGGAGCTACAGCCGAGGTATTCGATTATTATCCTGGGGCCAGCGGGTCAAGATCCGTTTTTCGATGCGGCCACGGTGGCGCTTGAAATCGGCGGGGTAGAGCGCGCAGTCAAGAAGGTCACTCCGGGCGAGCCTTTCACACTCTCACTCGAAGGGATCCACCCGAAACCAAACGAGACTGGAACCATCGGTATTACCGCCTTCAACGCCGCAGGCGTTCCAGTGGCACACGGCGAGTCTCCCGAAATCGAAATCCTCGCGACCCCCACCGCTATAGCGGTCTCTGTGTTTGTGCAACGTTACGGAACGTTTGCCCCGTGGTACGGCCAACTTGACTTCGCGTTGCGCCACGTGGCAGTTGCTTCCCTACCCGCAAGTTCCAGCAGCGCCACGTATGATGTCCCGTTCTTGTTTGGCGGTGAATACTTTGTGTTCAACCAGGACGGCACGTTCGCTGCCCAGATTTTCGATTCAGCTTTCGTGTTGAACCCTGCCCTACACGCGTTCGAGTTCGATCTGGGTGCAAAGAGCGTGGCTCCTCGATACGGAGCCGCCATCGTCGCCACACGGACCCGATCAGCCATTGTGTTCGGAGGCAGAACAGCCGACGCAACCACACCATTCTCCGGTCTTGGCGAGACCTACACGCTGCAGCGGTTGTCGCCCGTCGATATTGGGGTTGTTCCCTCGCCACCCATGTCGAGTCCCGATCCCGGGGCTGCCCGTGCGTTTGCTGCCATGGCCGAGGCCGACGTGGTCTACGCACTCGGAGGCATCGGGCGAGCGCCGACAGGAGAAACAATTGCCCTCGATACCATCGTGCGCATCGATCCGACCAACCCAACCCCCTCGCAAGCCATCTCCGTGCTGCCGACAAAAATGGCAGGAGCCCGGAAGGATTTGACGGCAACGAGCACCTTTACCCCGGGAGCCAATAGTACCACGCGGGCCATTTTGATCTTCGGAGGGTTGGATCCGACCTCGACGGCCAGTGTCGCTGAACTCTTTGTTCCCACATCAACCCCCAGTCTGATTCCGCTTGGGGGCGAAGGTGGCAATCGTATTGCACATGGCGCCGTGCTCGTACCGGACGGGCGCATCCTGCTGGTCGGAGGCGCAAACTCGGAGGGCTCGGTTCGCGGCGATGTGGTGGCTTATGACGTGACGACCGGGACCTTCAGCCCGGCCGGATTTGGCCTGGCGGTCCCACGACGCGATGCAACCGTTTTCGTTGCGGGCAACGAGCTTGTGATCTCAGGCGGACGTGATGAGGCGGGAACCCCGATCGCAACGGTTGAGATCTTCGACCTGTCGACCAATCCTTTCACGGCACTGCCGACGCAAACGGGGGCTGCCCGATACGGTGCCGGTGTTGCCAGAATGCCCGACGGGAAAACGTTCGTTGTCGTCGGCGGAACCCAAAAACCGGCAGCAATTGAGTTACCGTCGGCGGCCGTAGAGTTATACCTGCCGCGTTGACCCACCGGGCGAGTCAGTCTTCCCGTTCGCTCTTTAGATGCTCGAAAATAACGGTACCCAGCTGCGACACCATCAACTTCTCAACGGTTTGTTCGACGTCGTTGCGTTGTCGCTCGTCCTCGTAGACGAAGCGGATCCCCATTCCGGCCTCTTCGCTCGGCGCTTCCTGGTCCGGTCGATGGCCACCCACCGCCACCACCCAGCGAACCTCGCCGTGCAACACGAGGGGACCTTCGAGGGTCGGCACGAAAAGTTTGAACAGAAAGAGCGTTCCGTTTGGCAGCGGCTTTTCGGTCTTGATGAACGTACCGCCGCGGGAGATGTTCTTCGTGTAGTCGTAAAAGAACGTATTCAGCCTCTTGTACTCAACTTTGAGTTCAATGGGCGTTCTCGGTTCGAACCGACGGTCAGAATCCTGCGACATGCTGTTTGAGTACTGAAAATCGATGGTAGGCGTCCCCTTGGCAACGGTCAATCAATTGCACGTGATTCGCGACAAACTGGGCTGGCGGAAGCTGGTTTGGGGCGGAGTCGTAACAGCGGGCTCGATCGCGCTTTGCTTCGTCCCGCTTTTCAACCTGCTCGGCTTTGAGTCGAGCTTAGCCATAGGTCTTGTTGCGGCCTTCTTCGCGGTCGATCTGGGGCACGGAGCCGTCGTGCGCACCCGAAGACGGGGCGAAGTGCCGGCGCTTTGGCCTTCTCTCGGCCGTGCACTTGCGAGCGCACTTTTGCTCCTGGCGATTCCGCTTTCGCTTCTGCTACTCAATTCGGCTCGGGTCAAAAATTGCAGCATCACGGCTGGCCTCGGATTTTTCGCCCTGCTGCCGTTTTCTACCGTGCTCTTCGCGACGCCCATCGGGGTTCTGTGCGCGCTCCACGGACCCCGCCACAGTCGATGGATAACCTGGAGCATTCCGGTTGTGTCCATAGCGTGGAGCCTGGTCCGTCTTTACCGGGATCCGCCGGTCCATTTGTTCGATCCCTTTGGCGGATTTTTTCCCGGCCCCATTTACGACGAGGCTCTCTCGCCGACATCCTTGCTGCTGCAATTTCGGCTCGTGAACCTCTGCTGGATCGCCAGTGCCGTTATCGTATCACACGCACTCAGAAGCCACGGCAGGTTCCCGCGGGTATTCGCTGGCTTGATGATCATCGTGAGCCTCGGCCTTTTCTCGGCGCGCGGAACCCTTGGTTTCCACAGGGACGCGGACGACATTTTGGCGACACTGACCCGGACCCGGCGAACACCGCATTTCATCATTCACAGCAATCCGCACGATGGGGAGACGCCCGCGCAACGCCGACTTTTCGAACGCGACCTTGAGTTTCGATACGACCAGCTGACGAAAATCCTGGGGGTTGAACCCAGTGGACTTGTTCGTGTGTTTCGATTCGCGGACGCCGACGAAAAAAAGAAACTCGTGGGCGCCGCCAATACGCTCTTTGCCAAACCCTGGCGGCGCGAGATCTTCATCCACGTCTCGGATTTTCCCGACGGGCGTTTGCGGCACGAGCTTGCGCACGTCTTCGCAGCCGCCTTCGGCGATCCCTGGTTCGGCGTGGCCCTGTCGTTTCGGGGGGGGATTCCAACCCTGGCGAGCGGTCTCATCGAAGGGGTGGCCGAGGCAGCGGACTTCGGCGATCCGAGGGGACGTCAAACGTTGCACCAAAGCGCACGTAGCATCATCGAAAATGGACGCGCCCCTCTTCTCGCGTCGGTTGTCGGTGCAGGCTTCTCATTGCATGCAGGTGCCAACGCTTACACGCTGGCGGCATCCTTTTGCCACTTCTTGTTGCATACGCACGGTGCCGATCGCCTGCGCACCCTCTATCGAAGCGCCGGCGATTATCAAGCGGCATACGGCAAAGACCTGTCACAACTGGATCGGGAATGGCGCGTCTTTTTGGCAGGACAACCGCGCGATGAAATGGGACAACAAGCCGCTCGCGAGATCTTCCGCGAGCCAGCGATTTTCAAAAAGGTTTGCGCTCGCTCGATCGCGGCTCGGCGAGAAGAAGCGCATGGCCTGCGCGACGCTGACCCTGAACGCGCCATCGCCCTGCTTGAATCGGTTTGTTCAGATGATCCCGGCGAGCCTCGGCACCGACTGGCGCTGGCCGAATCGCTCGCAGCGGGAAATCAACTGCAGCGCGCCGCCGTAACGGCGCAAGCTTTATTTCAAGACACGCTGCTCACCCACCCCATTCGGGCCGGCGCTGCGGATCTGTTGGCACGGCTGCGCTTTCACCAGCGTGATTTCACAGGTGCGCAAGCAATCCTGGACGAAACCAGGCCCCTGGCAAGCAGCGAAGCGGAACTGCGAACTCTGTTTGCTCGAAGCCGAGCGCTTGCCGACGACACCTCCCGCAATACGATTGGCCGGGTGCTGTTCGGAGACGGACCCTCGGCTTTTACCGACCCGGGACTCGTCATTTTCTTGCTGGGTAGGTTTTCCGAAAGCAATCCCTCCGAGCGCCTTGCCCCGTATCTGCTGGGACGACAGCTTGCCCGCCGAGATCCGAAGATTGGGACCACGAAACTGCTTGCGGCCTGCCCGTCTCTCTCAGATACAACGCCGACAGGATCCGTCCCCTTACCCGAAATTTTTCAACGCGA
>JAYUPZ010000360.1:0-7717 GCA_043759805.1 Myxococcales bacterium
ACGAGGCGAAGAGTCCGCTCAGTCGACGTTCATCTTCTTGTGAGAGACCACTTCCGAAGACTCAAGCTGTGACTCTTTGGTGCCGTCCATCATCACGGATTGTTACCGATGGGTCTCATTGCACGTTCCATCCCCGCCAAGCCCATGCCTGTATGAAGCTCCGACCGGCACGGTTGTTGCTGTTACTGCAACCCATGCCGATGAAAAAAAAATTCGATCGTTTGGGATTTGCCGAGAGCGGTAGTTTTTGCGCGTTTTTCCCGGTAGCGTCTGCCCTGATGTTGGCGGCTTGCGGCGGAGGCGGGGATGATACAGGGATGGTCGGAGATGGAGGCGTCGTAGGTCCGCCACCCGAATCGACCAAAGCACCGGCCGAAAGCAGCGAAGCACAGCGGACAATGGTGGCAATTTTCGACAGCGGTCGCGTGCACGACGTGAGGTTGTTCTTAACCGCCGACGACTGGCAGTCAATTTTAGATGACTCCCGCGGGGATGAGCCGCGACTCGCCACGCTCTCGTTGGACGGCGTGGTCATTACTAATGTCGGTGTACGTCCGTCGGGTGAATCGTCGCGGGTACCGGGCAATACGAAGATATCCATGCGAGTTGATCTAGATGCCTTCGACCGCAACAAGAAATTGGGCGGATTCGATTCCATCAAGTTGACCGGCTCTTGGGACGATCCCTTTTTGATCAGGGATCAACTGGCTTACTGGTACTACCGGCAGTTCATGCCGGCTCCGCGTGAAGTTTCGGCGCAGCTTTGGGTCAACGGTCAGAGTCGCGGTGCCTACGAGATCGAGGAGGTTTGGAGCAAAGAAAGCCTGAAACGCCACTTTTTCGACGCGAGCGGACCTCTATACCGGATGCGCGGCGTGGGTGGGTTTGACCCTTATGCCTACAGTGGTACGGATCCATCGCTATATGTACCGCTCCCGTGGGATGCAAAAGGAAAACATTCGCTCGAGGATCACCTTGTTATCGGGCAGGCGCTTCGCATTCTTAACGAAGAGCCGGAGCGGCTTGACGACGCCATCGACGTCGACAACCTGCTTACCTATTTTGCGGTCAGCACGATGGTGTCCAACACCGATGGATTTGGTAGCGCATTCGAGATCGACGACGTCTACGAGTATCACGACCCCACGACCGGGCGTTTCTTCATGCTGCCGTGGGATCCAGACAATACGTTTGGTTCGCTCAATGACCTGCCGACACGCGACATCTTCGAGAACACAGATCGAAGTGTGGTGACGCGTTTACTGAAGGGGAGTTTGCGAGATCGGTACTTTGCCAAACTGGATTACGTCATGAAACGGTTGCCGGTCGAGACAGTCCTGGCGGAAATTGATCGCGAGACATCGCAGTTTCGGCCCGTGGTGCATGCAGATACCTTGAAAATGTATCCGACCGAGCACTTCGAGTGGAGTCAGATGTACATCAAAAATTTTGCCATTGCACGCTACGCATCCGTGCGGCAGCAAATCGCGCTTCCTGCAGGTATTTGATATGAAAAACGCAATACTTTTGACGACATTCCTCGCCGTCGGGGCGGGCTCATGCGGTTCGGAGGACAAGCCGCGCAACCCATGTGACCTGGCTGCCGCCGATACGCACGCTCTCTTGGCACAGGTAAACGGGTGTATCGGGGCAAACGTCGATGTACACCTCTACAAGGTCACGGTGCCTACCGATCGACCCAGTGGATACCTTCAGGTGTCCGGTGCCGGCGAGGGAGGCGGACGGTTGCAATTGATCGTCTACCAGGGGCCCGGAATGGTCGAACTTGGTCGATTCCGGCAGGGCGCAGCTGGCGGTCCTGTCGTGTTTTTTTTGGCGAACGCCTCCGGGCATGACCACTGGGTCGGTGTTGCGAATGAAGGCACTTTCAGCGCTCGTTATGACTATTCAGTTCAAACAGAATACAGGTCGGTTCCCGACGTGTTCGAGCCGAATGACACGATACAATCGGCCTCAAATCTTTTGCTCGGAGTTCCGATTCCGGCCTTCTTATTTGCAGGCCGAAAAGGACTGGAAAACGAGCCTTTGGCGTATGACGACTACTACCGAGTTGGCGTCGCGGGTGGGACATTGACGATACGAATTGACGACGTCCCGCGCGACATCGCGCCGCGCGTGACACTGCACGGATCCGACGGCATGGAGGTCTCGCGAATCTCGTCGGGAATCCTGGGCGGTGCGCTGGTATTGCGCTCGCCACCCCTACCGGGACCAGGCCACGTGTTCGTACGAATCGCCCCGTGGTCCGGGGTACCGCAAAATATGGGTTCGGGTCCGACGCTGCCGGATCATTTCACGCATCCCTATACCCTGAGTGTCACCCAGCCCTAAAACCAGCTGCTCGAATGTCCCTCATCGCGGTTGGGCCGTTTTCGGCCCGGGGTAACAAAGCCTGCATCCCTGCTTTGAATTTTGAAAAGCCATGGGCTTCGTTTAGACCGCGGAGTGCACGAGCCAGCCAGGACGGCGCTGTTTCCCACAGTTTTACTTCGAGCACGATCGCCGGGTCAACCGCAAGGATTTCCGGCGGCCGGGCATCCACACCCACGATACCCAGCGGCACGGGCTTGCAAAAGGCAATTCCTTGGTCGATCGTGATACGTATCCGGTCCGCCTCGTCAGCCAACGCCGTTCTCTGGTACCAAGTCGTAACACACGGGAGCAGCGGGCTGGCGTGGATTCGTGCCAAATGCGTTGTCACGTCTTTGGCCGCGATCTTCAGCCGCTGTTTGCGGCGGAGACCGCCGCTCGATTCTTTGAACTCGAGGAAACAGGGGCCCGACAGCGTCGGGGTACCCTCATGCGAGACCGATGAAGCGTATTCCCGAACCCGAAGCCGCTGGGCAATCGCTTGCCCGCCTGAGCAGTAATACGAATGATCGGGTGTGTCGAAGTAAGTCGTACGTACATAGTTGCACGGGCGCAAAGGATCCTCGTGTTGGCGCCTTAACAAGGGCGCAACCGCTGTCCAGAAGCGAACTCGCTCCTCGCCACTAAGCAAAAACTTGCGTTCTTGCTGATGCTCTCGAGGTTCGATTTCCGTCGCTTGCGGCGGCGCTTCCGACAAACGCATCGGCATCGGATTGGCGTCAATCCGTTTCAGTGCGGCATGAAGAATCACGTGAAACACTTTTGAGACAAATAGATGACCACAGTGCATTTCATTGCAACACACGCGCCACTAACCCCCGGGCAGTTTGAGGGCAACGCGCCCGTGACAACGCCGTGGCGGTAACCGGACTGGCAGACGGGCGATACCGCGACGGTACTTGTTCGTTGCACAGACTCACGCACGGCGGTTCTGGCGGCTCGAATCTGCCGTTTCTTCGACGGTCCGACCTTTGCAATTGCCCTCTGCACAATGAACGGGGTGACTATGAATAAGTCTGTTGAACCGACCGAGCCGAGTTGCCGGGTGCTGGTGGTGGAAGACGACGAGTATTGCCGCGAGGGGTTGGTCACGTGGCTCACGGATGCCGGCCAATCGGTTCAAGCAGTTTCCACGGGATCGGATGCGCTGAAACGAGCGGCGACATTTCGCCCGGATATCGTGCTGCTGGACGTGATGCTGCCCGATCTTTCCGGATATGAGGTGGCAACAAAGCTGAGGAACGATCCGGATACCCGGACAACGGCCTTGATCTTTCTTTCCGGTATGGAATCGCTGCCGACGGACCTGTTGAAATTAGGATTCAGGGGGTCCGATTTCCTACGCAAACCCTTCACCGTGGATGAACTCGCGGCTCGGGTTGCGCACGGGATCACGGAATTCACACAGCGAAACAGACTTCGCCATTTGACAAGCATCGATCCGCTGACAGGACTTGGCAACCTACGCTTGCTGCAGGAGCGAATGGCAGTTGAAGCCACACGCATCGTTCACTACGGCACCCCTCTGACCATCATGATAGCTGACATGGATGGCTTGAAAGCAATCAACGACAAGTACGGCCATACCATCGGTAGTCAGGCATTGAAGGCGGTGGGAACGACGATCGCCGACACCGTCCGCAATACCGACGTGGCAGTTCGGTATGGGGGAGATGAATTCATGATACTGATGCCGCAAACAACGCTGGAAGAAGGCGGCCGCCTGGCCCAACGGCTGCAAAGCAAGTTGCACACGGTTAACGCATCTGGGGTTGCCCCGACTTTGAGCATCGGGTTGGCTACCTTTGAAGATCGCCTGGACAGAGATCTGGATGGAACGATTGCGCGGGCCGACGTGGCCACCTATCGGGCCAAGGAACTGGGTCGCAACCGCGTTTGCCTCGCCACCTCAGACGGCGTCGAGATCGCTCTGCCCTCGAACCTCGGAGATCCTTGATGAACCGGCACAAAATTTTAGTGGTCGATGATTTGGGGGATTCCTGCAGTCTAATTGCCGAATTCTTGCGTGAACAAGGTTACCTGGCGGGTGTAGCCCTCGGCGGGCAAGCCGCGCTTTCTCTTCTGGCCAAGTTTTCTGTTGACCTTGTCTTAACCGATCACCGCATGCCAGGAATGGACGGTGTTGAACTCATTCAAAATATCCGTGCCACACGTCCGGATCAAAAAGCTCTATTAATGACGGGGTTTGGTAGTACGGTAGCCCCCCCGGGGCTCGGACTGGCCGCGTGTCTACGCAAGCCTATCGATATCGAGGACTTGCTATGGGCGGTCGACAGCACCTTGGCGTGTGTTGTTGCGAATCACGAGCCGAGCGCGCTCAGGAGATCGGGAAAATAGCGGGGAAGACTATCCCATGGGTTGGTGAGCACATCGTCGGTCATGTAGATAAACCCGACGCTCTTCTTGGCTTTTTGGATGTAATCCGAGTCAAGTCGAGGAACTGCGTAGGGTATTATACCGAAGTTTTCCCGCGGATACTTATCGTACCACGTTGATAGTGGGCGCAGGCCCGCGCTTTCGTACACCAGGATCATGTCCACCACACCGACGTAGCTTGGTGCGGTGTCGGCGCCGGGATTGCCGACGGTGTATGTGAGTCCCTTCGAACGCGCATAGATTGTCTGCCGTCTGTAATAGTCTTCAAACCCAGCCGCGTTTGTCATCTCATCGAAAAAAATCCCGGTGACGGCGGGATAGAACGCACGCCACTTATCGATATCGGCTTTTACTACCGAATCGGCCCGGGCGGTATAACCGGTGGCGACATAGCCAAGCACCGTAATGCCTGCGGCGCGGAGTTTTGCGGTTCCAGCAACGTAGTCGGCGCTGACGTTTTGACCCGGGCCGTTGGCGGGATTGACCACGGCGATCACAGGCACAGTGGGGTTTTGCAATCGTGCCGCGATGATGTCGGACCACGAGCGATGATTCGGGTACGTGTAAAGAGGCACGAGCGTTCCCGTGACTGCAGGTGCAACGATTGCCGTCATATGGTGGCTTCCACCAGCCGCGTTCATTCCAGCCGAACCGATACTGCTGCCTGTGGCGATCGCCACACCACCTGTCCCGGTTCCGCCTGCGGAGGCGATATCACTATCCGCGCCTCCGCTACCGCCTGTTCCGCCCGTACCCAAAAGAGCAGATGAGCCGCCCGTACCCAAAAGAGCAGATGAGCCGCCCATTCCCAAAAGAGCAGATGAGCCGCCTGTACTCGTGGTGTCACCGGCGGTCACGATTACACCGTTGGGAGGGTCACCGAGTATTTCCGCCCCATCGATCGTGTCGATGTGAGCTTTGCTGCGGGGTTCGGGCGCTCCACACGAAAACGGGGCAGGGCTGATTGCCATGACGAATGCCAACTTGATGAGGGGTTGGAACCTGCGTTGATTCATCGTTGTCCTCCGCTTCAAGTACGGAGGCCGCGGTATTTTGGACGTTGTGCGGCAATGTACGCATTGAGTGCCTAGGTAGGTGCCGTCGCTCCGGCGCTCTCGTTACCGTCTTGATACGGCGCAGGGCTGGATCGCGAGAATTCCATAGGCCCGCACGCTGCTCGACTTGGCGCGCTTCTTGAAGTCACCCGGGAACAGGCTGAACAGGAAGGAAATATCGATGCAATGTTTTAAGAGGATTCTCGTACCAGTTGATCTCTCCCAACAGTGGGAGCGCGCGCTTGTCCATGCGCTGACGCTTGGCAGGCAGGTTGGAACGACGACAGTCGACCTCTTGCATGTACCGGTTGAGGCTCCCATGACGGACCGAAATGAGGAACTGGGATCGTTCATGGCGTCCGAGAAGGGCCTGCGGATGAAAAGACTGATGGAGTCGAGCGAAGGCTCAGGGTTCGAGGTGCGCGGCCGTCTCGAATTTGGAAAGGTAGAGACCGTGATACCGATGGTCGCGGCCGCCGGAGACTACGATCTAATCGTGATGGCAACTTATAAACGAACAAACGTGTCACGATTCGTCAGTCGAGGCGTCGTTGCACAAGTGGTTGCTTCTGGTGCGTGTCCCGTGCTCATCATCCACAACACGGATGCAAGGCTACCAAAGCCGCAACCTGTCGAGATGGTCAGCGTCTGGAACGGCGACTTTCTCGGAGATGAGGACGCTGCCCCCGTGCTCTCCATGGGTGGTATGAGGCTGGAACTAACTTCCGTTACACCAACGGTATGGCAATAAAATGTGCGGCATCGTTGGTTACGTGGGGGATCGAGAAGCCGTCCCGATCTTGATGGGAGGTCTACGCCGTCTGGAATACCGGGGCTATGACTCATCGGGCGTTGCAGTGAAAAACGGTGGGCCGACCGGGGTCGTGAGAGCCCTTGGGAAACTCGCTGAACTAGGCAAGCGGCTGAGCGAATCTTCCCTGGTGGGAAACATCGGAATCGGTCACACGCGTTGGGCAACCCATGGTCGTCCGTCGGACCGCAATGCGCACCCACACAAGGTTGGGGGGATCTCGGTGGTGCACAACGGGATCGTCGAGAACCACAACAAGCTGCGTCAGCGTTTGTTGGGTCGCGGCCGATGTTTTTCATCCGAAACTGATACCGAGATCCTGGCGCATTTGATTGACGAGGCATTGCTTGACGGTGCGGTCGATCTGACGGACGCGGTGCGGACGGCTTTGCAACAGGTTGAGGGAGGTTATGCCCTCGCCGTCATGTCCGACGAGCACGGTGAAAGAATTGTCGCTGCCAAGAACGGATCGCCGCTGGTCGTTGGCATTGGAGAGGGCGAGGGATTTATCGCATCCGACGTATCCGCAATCGTCGAACAAACCCGCAATGTGGTCTATCTGGACGACGGGGAGATGGTTGAACTCACCCGCAGCGCTCCGGTATTCCGTCGCCTCGACGGCAAGGTGTTCGCGCGAACCGCCAGAACGATCGACTGGAGTGTGGCGCAGGCCGAAAAAGACGGATTCCCGCATTTCATGTTGAAGGAAATTAACGAACAACCGCGCGCGGTGGCGGCCACGATGGCCGAGCGGTTGCATGGCGGCGATGCTGATCTTGATGGTTACGTGGTCGACGTCGGCGACACGAAGCGCGTGGTTCTACTTGCTTGCGGCAGTTCGTATCACGCGGCAATGGTGGGCAAGTTCATGATCGAATCGTTCTCGCGCATTCGATGCGAAGTCGACCTGGCGAGCGAATTCCGCTATCGCGACCCGATTGTCGGGCCCGATGATCTGGTCGTGGCCATTTCCCAAAGCGGAGAAACGGCCGACACCCTGGCCGCAATCAAGGAGGCGAAAGCCCGTGGCGCTCATACGTTCGCTATCACCAACGTGGTCGAG
>JAYUPZ010000361.1:0-7701 GCA_043759805.1 Myxococcales bacterium
GGCGAACATGGCAAGTCCCAGAAACGGAAGCGACAACGCGAATACGCGTGGTACGAAACCCAGAAGGCCGAATCCCGTCTCGGCCACACCGAAACGCGCCAGGTTGGCCCATGCGACAAAGAAAAACGTCACGGCGCACAGAAACGTGACACCCAGGACGATGATCGCTTGCCCGGCAGCCTTGCCCAGTGCATACGCGAGTCTGCTGGTACGCAAGGCCGTGTAACGAATCGCGCGTGAAGCTACTTCCGTCGAGATGGTGTCCGACGAGGTGAACAAGATGAGCCAGGGGAGAAACATGAACGACGCCCATCCGTAAAATAGAACGATGGGAGGCAGCCGGGCGATGTAGTCCGCCTGCTGCTCGTCGTCGACTGCGGCGCGAATCAACGATCGATAGATGGGTGCGTTGCGCAGGATCTCGATCGACTGTCCGGGGTTGCTACCCGTCTCGGTCTGCAGAATCCCAGCCGATTGTGTCTCGACCTTTCCCACGACGGTTGCGAAGCCCCATGCGCCGACCGCGCCGCCGCCCACGAAGAGGAGCAGCATCACCAACAGCAACCGCGTGCGCAAAGCCTCGGCGAGCTCGAAGCGAGCGATCAACAGAATGTCGCGGACCATCGGGTTATCCGCGCCTGGCGTACCACGTTCATTCATTGTCGCTCCCCATGCGGCCACGCAGTGTCTCTTGCAGCTTGGTGAATGCACCCAGATCGACCTGCGAAATGAGATCGAACGTCGATGCGTCCATCGCGGCTTGTGTCGCCGGGTCCAGGCCCGCACGCAGATCTTCGTCGGCTTTCCGATAGGCCTGCAGGATGTCGATCCCGAGATCCGCCATTTGTCTCGGTTTCAAATTGCCCTCGCTCTTGGACAGAAGCTGGACGGCGCGGTCGGCCGCACGTGCGAGTTCAGCATTCATGTGTGCGACGGTTTCGTCGAGGTGCTTCTGTGTGTCGGGGCCTAGGTTGGCCTTCTCGACGAACGCCGCTCGCGCGAACGCAGCACGAAAACCCTGCACAGTCCTAACCGTCTCGAACGTTTCGGGCGATGCGCCGGCGTCGGGTGTTCCCCGCGAATCTGTTCCACCAGAGCCGTGTGGACCATCGCCTGGCGGCGGCAGAAAATTCGGCAACCCACGTTCCGGCGCAGCCGACGTTCCGGACTCTGCTTCACGTTGCGCCTTTGCAAGCCCCTCGACGCCGAGGAACAGTGGCAGTATGGCGTCGCCACGTTCACGCTCCGAGCGCACTCGCACGAGTTCAGCCTTGCTCTTTTCGAGTTCCCGCCGCGCGGGCAGGCCACCCAGGAACAACCCGAATATCAGAGCCACGACGCCTATCAGAACCGATCGCATTTTTCGCTTCCTACATTGGAACAGGTTGCTGCCAACATGCACGAGCGTGTCACGGCATCACCGGAAAGCCGCGGGGACGTCCGGGGCACTCAATTTTTTGCCCGTCCGGAGAGCAACACAATACCGGACCAAAGTCCTGAGCGATGTTGCATGTGTTTCCCGGATAGGGGTTTTCAACCAAGTAACGGCAATCGGCGAGAATTGGGAAATCAAAGTCTTCATATCCAGGCAAGTTGAACCCGGTTTGCAAACAACCAAGACAGACTCGAATTGGAAACTCAAAAGCCTCGGACTCAATTTCTGTTCCGCCCAAAATTCCGCGAACCCGTACCACAGCCGTGAAGATCTCAGGTGTCCCTTTGTTGTCGGGCGAAAGGCCCGCAGGTTTGCTCGCTCTGAACATTGCACGCAACACCGGAACGTGACACGGTTTGATAGTTTGCACGACGATCGCCGCTTCCCGGCCAGGATCAACGGAAATCGGGTTCGGATGGAAGAATTCCGCAGGACAATCTGCCGCTGGTGTGAACGTCACGCCCCGCGGAGGAACCAATTTTACGTCGGCACCTGAGACACGAATCCTGTTGTATTCGGCCATCGCCGGCATGGCCTTGATCAGATTGTTCTGCACCAACGGATAGAGGATGTACGGATAATCTTGATCGAGACCTACATCAAGAACACCGGAGGGCAGGTAAGTCGTTCCGCGCGTACCTGGAATGGTACATCCCTGGGCACCCGAAATTGGTACTTGCGCCCAAACGACGGACAGACTGGAGGTGCAAGTTCCTGTTGCTGGGCATTTAGTACCGCCGACACTCGGACTACAAACCCCGGATAAACAATCGGGATTTGAGACACATTCGCTGCCGTTTGGCCGCGCGTTTGTTTGTCGGCATCCGCCAGCCCCGCCCGTTGTCCCGCAAGCGTTTCCGGCGCCGAGGAGGTTGTCTTCTTCACCACCACCTGAGCATCCAATCCCAAGCAAAGCGATGCAGAGCGGCCACGCTATAACAAATTTTTCTCGCACGGTGTAAGGCTAGCAGATTGGCTTTGTCCGACGAAGTGCTTCGATTCCGCAGATGCCGCGATTGCTCGAAAGTTAAAAACGTAGTTCCGAACCCTCGCGAGCCGCGATACAAGAGTTCGGTAGGTTGGACGCGTTTGATCGTCCTTGGGATCGCGTTCGCAACCGGCCTTGCCTGTCGGGCCGACAGCGACTCGACCGAGGCAGACGCTGGGAGCGGGCAAAACAATATGCCCGGTGTGGCGAATGGTGGTCTCGGAGGTTCATCTTCCACTGCAGGCAGCACCGGAACTGTCGGTGGCGCCGGGGCGGGGGGCCTTCGAACGGGCGGCGTGGGCGGCGTGTCGGGAACGGGCGGGATGCTCGCAACCGGCGGGATGCTCGCAACGGGCGGTACCGAGGGATCTTGTGGACCTCGACCGGCGCGCCCGACAGTCAATGCTCAACCTGCTGCAATCGAGTTTGCATTGCAGCCGATGGGCACTGCGAGCGACGCGCGAACGTTGACCCTCACGAATGCCAGCACCGTTCC
Source organism: Myxococcales bacterium (assembly GCA_043759805.1). Classification (GTDB taxonomy): domain Bacteria; phylum Myxococcota_A; class Polyangia; order Fen-1088; family Fen-1088; genus JAWXBF01. The sequence goes on from JAYUPZ010000361.1 coordinate 2,920, forward strand.
TATCGGACCGCTGACCCACGCCCTCATCGGGGATGACGGGGATTTCTCGCTCGACCCGGCGGGGTGTACCACCGTGATCCAACCAAATGCTACCTGCTCGGTCGCGATCCGATTCACGCCAACGACCTTCGGACGGCGCCGCGCTGCACTGTATTTCACCGACGCGCGCGGCGCACGTTCAGTCGCCGATCTCGTGGGCATCGGGGCGTCAGCCAAAGCTGCCATCGAAGTTTCCCCGCGCGTCGTGTTGTTGGAAAGCGCGGTTGTTGGGCAAACGTCCATTCGCACCCTCGTAGTTACCAACCGCGGAATGACCATGGCCGGTCAACCCACGGCCACCTTTGCCACGGGCGCAGACGGGTACAGCGTCGTCAGTCGCTGCGATGGGCCGCTCGGACCGCAGGCGAGTTGTGAGCTCGACCTGACCTTCAAGCCGACCAGCGCGGTCTTTCGCAGCGTTGTTCTGCGGGTCACCGCCAATCCCGGTTCCTCTGCCACGATCGAAGCTGACGCCATTGGTAGCACGGGTGCGCGACTGTTGATTTCTCCCGCTTCGCATGATCTGGGCCCGATCATCCTCCCGACCGACAGCGACCCGCCGACTCTACTTTTTACCGTGACCAACGCGGGGAATGGCGCGTCCGGTGTTCTCAAGTTACTCGACAACGTGATCGACCGGGTGACGTTCGTGGCTGACGACTGCATCGGCAAGCGGCTCGCACCGGGGGCCACCTGCACGTTTCGTTCAGCACCCGGCAGTTCCGATGTAGGCAATAACCCGCCCGGGCGTTTTCATACCGTCATACAAATGGAGTCGGGAAAAGATGTGGTGGCCCACGCCGACCTCGACTTTACACTGGTCAATCCCGGCATCGGATTGGCGGGGCACTGGCGCTTCGAGGAGAACACGAACGTGGCAGTTCGTGACTGCACGGCCAAGGGCAATCACGGTGTGATTCGCCAAGGCCTCAAATTCGAGCCTGCAAAGACCCACGGCGCACCCACCTGGTCCACCGCAGGCGTGTCGGGCTCCGCGCTCAAATTCAATGGTGTCGACGAGTGGGTCGAGATCCCGTCGTCAATCAGTCTACCGGTGCGCAGCTTCAACGGTGGGGTCAGCGTCACGGCCTGGGTGCGTCCGGCTTCGCACTCCGATGGCTACGCCGTGGCGGCACAGCGAGGTGAGTTGTTGTCCAACGACGATCATTACATGTTGGGGTTGCAGAAGGGACGCGTCACCGCCAACGTCCACTTCTTCCACACCGTCAGCGATTTTGTGGCGCCGATCGGACAATGGACGCACATTGCGATGACCTACGACGGTATGACGCTGCGGGTGTTCGCCAACGGCGACCAGGTAGCGAACAAGTTGATCGGTTGGCCGCTAGGGCCCGACACGACCCCGTTGACCATCGGCGGAGCCATCAACTGGCTTGCCGTGGGCGACTTTTTCGACGGTCTGATCGACGAAGTGCGTCTGTATGAGTTCCCTTTGCCCGCCGGCGAGGTGAGACTGTTGGCCGGCGGGCGCTGATCGGAGAGATCGTCAAAGCACCCGCAGCGAGCCGCTCACCACGCCGTAACCGGAAAAGTAAAAAACGGTCAATCTTTTCCTCGCCCGGTTTGCGGATGCGGGGCGGTGCAACACCGACAAAGCGCGCGCCGTCTGCCTTTAACTTGCGAAACGCATCACCCGTTCCGGTTAGTTCGGGGAAGTCGAGATAAACGCCGTCGGCGCCGGCTTGCAGCGCCGCCTGGGCCTGAGAAAGCGTACGACAAAGAACATAAAGTCCCGCGGGTGGAGCGACGCGCGACGGCAACCCAATGTCCGTGGAACGTTTCTCCAGTACGTCAGCGTGGCGCAAAGCCGTGGTTCGTGATGACGGTGGGTGTCTGCCGCCAACGCGGCGACCATTGCCCTTCGCAGGTGATTGAGCGATGAGGTCGGGACCACACCGTTGTCCGGCAAATCAAGGGTAAGCGCACCCAGATGGTAGGGCGTCCCACCGAGGCGGCCAAGCTTGTCGCGCAAGACTGTCGCGTCGAGGGCATGGTGTTGCGCAACTTCAAGCGTTGCGTCGGCTGTGACAGAAATGGGTTCGCCGTCGACGGTTGTGGCACGAATTGAAAGCGGTGCTCCGATGGCGCCCATGACATGCAGGTCGACGGTTCGTGTCACCCCCTCGGCTCGATGGCGTTCGATTTCTTTTCGCACGGAGGGATCGTCCGTCCGAAACACACGCCGGCCAGGCTGCGTAGCCCGTGGGTCCGCATAGGGTCCAAGCCAGAGTCGTGCTTCGGTTCCCGCGGGAACGCGATCCATCTCATGTCCATCCTGCCGAAGGCTCCATACTCGTCCGCCAAGTTCGTTAACAGACGCGAGCCCCCCTTCGATCAACAGCCCGTCGCCGAGCGAAAGTTCGGCGCAGGTTTCCACCTCCATCCAGGTGCGTCCCTTTTGGTTGTGCAACCCCTTCACGACGCCGACTTCAATCCCGCGATGCCCGCAGGTCTGACCATCCACGAGTTGCTGGTGGTTGACACCTTCAAAGAATCCGGTTCCCGAGCCGCGGGAATACATTTGCAACGAGGCCTGTCTTGTCGCATCCGACGGCGTTGATCCTTCCCCCATCGCCGCCGCGATCGCTTCTCGATAGAGCCGCGTCGTGGCTGTCACATAGTCTGCTCCCTTCAAACGTCCCTCAATCTTGAACGAGCGGACACCAAGCTCGATAAGGCGAGGAACGAGAACGCTGGTTTCGAGATCTTGCGGCGAAAGTAAGTACGAGCGGTCGCCGAGCGGTTGCAAATTGCCATCCACTGACAATTCGTAAGGCAGTCGACACGCCTGCGCACACGCGCCACGGTTCGCGCTGCGGCCCCCGATGGCTTCGCTCGTCAGACACTGCCCTGAATACGCAACACAAAGTGCGCCGTGGACGAAGACCTCAAGGTCCATGTCGGTTGCCTTTCCGACGGCGGCGATGTTCTCAAGCGTGAACTCTCGCGGCAGGACCACGCGTCTTGCGCCCAGAGCGCGAGCCCACAAAATGGCCGACGCATCGGAGCAGGTCATCTGCGTCGACGCGTGCCAGTGCATGTCCGGAGCAATCGTTGCACACAGCCGCGCAACCCCCAGATCTTGCACGATGACGGCGTACACCCCGGCTTCCGCACAGGCCCGAATCGTTCGCTCAACCGCATCGAACTCATCGTCGAATCGAGGGTGTTGAGCGCGACATATCCCTTTGCGCCGTTTTCGTGCAAAAAATCGCAGGGTTTCGGGCAGATCCTTCTCGCTGAAGTTTTCGGCCCGGGCGCGCGCATTGAACGACTGCAGTCCAAAGTAGACGGCATCGGCACCCGCACGAACGGCGGCCTCCATTGCGGCTCGGTCGCCGGCGGGTGCAAGAATTTCAGGTCGGACACGCACGGATCCCGGACTAACCCAGCTTCTTCATACCCTTGAGAATCTTTTTCAGGCCATCAAGCGAGATCTTGGTGCACTCCATCGGACTTTTGCCATCCGGATAGTCTTCCTGCTCGATGAGGAACCACTCGGTCCCGCCAACATCGTATGCCGCCTTGATGACCCGCTTCCAGTCGTAGTTGTCCTGTCCGATGAAGAACTTGCCCTTGTCCTTGCCGGGTTTGGCCTTGATGTGCGTGGTACGAATTCGGCCCGGGTTGCGCTTGATGAGCTCGACCGGATCAAGGCCCGCTTCGCGGACCCAGCCGATGTCGAGCTCGAAAAACACGTCTTTTGATGTGCGCTCGCCAAACAGATCCCAGTAGGTCTTGCCCTCAACCTTGTCGAACTCATGCGTGTGGTTGTGATGACCGCAGGCCATGCCTTCGGGCTTCAATGCCTCGGCTGCCTTCGTCATTTCTTCGGCGTACACCTTGCTCTTCTCCGGATCGGTGAAGCGGCCGTCGCCCGGCACGATCAGGAAGGGACATCCGATTGTCTTGTGGAATTCGACAGTCTTCTTCAGCTCGTCGCCGAGGAAATATTTGGCACCGACATGGGTGCCTGCTGCTTTCAAGCCGAGCGAATCGAGCTTCTTGCGCAGTCCTGCGGCATCGGCCGCGTAGTTGTAGTAGCCGGCGAATTCGACGCCCTGGAATCCCATTTCGGCGATCTTGCCGAGGGTCGCGTCAAAGTCCTTTTTGCACTCTTCACGAACAGACCAGAGCTGCACACCAATCGGAATGATTTTCTTGGGTGCCTTGACCTTTGCAGCCTGAGCGGTGGGGCGAAAGACCGTCGCAGCAATCCCGGTGGCTGCTGCCGTTGTGGTCCACTTCAAAAAGTCGCGCCGTACGATGTCGCTGCTCATGGTCTAAATCCTCACGGGGTGGAAAAAGGGGGCTAAAAGAGGACGGCGAATCTAGCATCGCCCTTCAAATGGGACGCCGCTTTTCCGAGGCGCTGGGTCAAAAAGGCCGCGATCCGGTGCGCTCATCCACTTTCTTGCGCGTTTGACGGACGGATTTAACCTTGGGGTTAATGGACAAGACCTTCTTGATGGAACAATTGGGCGCCCACCTGATGGCGGGTGTTCAAGAGACCCACCGCGCAGCGTCCGAGGCCAAGCAGGACGCGGCAAGCGGCGCGAATCGTGCGGTTAACCTGGCGCGCGGACTACAACAGCGGAAAACGCTGGCGACCGCCCAGCTTGACGCCTTGAGTGAATTCAGGCCCCAATCCCTGCGTCCGTTACCCTCTTCGCCTTCGACCTCCACCACCGCTCCCACCCGAATCGCTTCGCCACGCCGCAG
>JAYUPZ010000362.1:0-3677 GCA_043759805.1 Myxococcales bacterium
ACGACCGTTGCGATGCGATGGTTCACTTCGCCGCGCGCCAGCTGGCGTCCGACAAGGGACGTGCGGTTTGCGGGGATAGTACAACCTGCCGCTGCATGGCGAGCAATTTGACCTGGTGTTCGAGGCCTCCTGTGTCACCAGCGTCGTGCGCGACATCGATCAACTATCGGCGTGGCTTGAACAGCTGGGCGAACACCTGTTGCCCGGCGGCGTGATCGTCTTGCTAATGAACCTTTCGGGGACAAAGGAACTGCCGGTTCCGTCACTGCTCTGGGAGTCAACCTGGATCAACAACCCGGGAGTGGGCAAGGCGCAACTCAAGTACGACATTCTTGGGGACTCGTTGGCGCTTGGCATGCAGAGGATACGCCGTACAGTTGAAACCCGCGGCGTTTCACTCGTACCACGGCGGATCGTCGAGGAATACGACTTCCGCGTCTGGCGTCCAGAAGAGGTCGCAGCCTTGCCGGGCAGGCTCAAGACGCTGCGGTTGATTGAAACCTGTGATGCGTATGAAGACGACTCGCCCGCGCTGAACGGCGCCACGGCCAAGACGGAACAGTATTTCGTATTTGGTCGGTAGCCCAATTACTTTCGGCTGGGTGATCTCGGTTCCCGTCGTCGACAATCCCGTATGTATGCCACCCTGATCGATGTGGAATCGTGGCGGTACACGATGCGAAACATCTCGACCACAAAGCTTCTCCAGCCCTGAAACGGACCCGCCATCGCAGCGCCCATTTCCGGGTAGTCGCGAAGATTCTCCAGTTGCCGCACGATTCGGGAGAATAACGGATCAGAGACAGCATCAAGATCTTCTTGCGCCTGAGGCAAAAGTACAATTTTCAACGCTTACGCTTTTTCAAGTATGATTCCAACGAAACGCCGCTGGCAGTACGAATTTCTTTTTCGGCCCTATCGAGTCGTTGCCGCCAATCGCCATTTTGCATTTCCGACTTGGTCTCAAGCAGGCCCTCGAATTCGGCGTAACTGACAAGCACAGCAGCTGGTCGCCCACGCTGCGTCACGATGATCGGCTGATCGGTTTTCCGAACCTGATCCACGTAGCGTTTCGCAGAAGTTTGCAAGTCGCTGATCGGGATTATTTTATCCATGGGTTAAAGCATGGGTTTGGACATAGGTTTAGTCAAGGGCCACGGCGCTGGCTGTCGCACACGACAGGCGGGTCTGTTTGATGTCGGCAGGCTGCCGGGGGTGCAGCGATTGAGGTCTCCCGCCTCGCGTCGTGACCGACATGGACCAGCACAAACGCCCGGAACGTGGGCATTCCCCGTCGGGGAAAACGAAGTCAGGTAAGGGCAACAGACTTGGACTCGCAACTGTCTGGACGACAGCCAACAGCAACGGTGGTTTTGTCGAAGTCACAAGGGATAACGGCGTCTCCGGGACTGAATTTCGAGTGTACTTGCCGGCACATACCGACACTCCCATTCCCAAGAGATGGTGTCCGTGGTCGGAGCGGATGTCTTCGATCACGAATGGCTGGAAGCGACCAAACCCGTCATGTTGCCGAAGCCCTATGATCCGCACGAGTTGCTCCGCATCCTTGGCACGCTGCTTGGCATCGCGAAACAGCCTGAGTGATTACAATTCACTCATCGTGTTGCGCGTCCACTGCTGCCTTTTCCAGGACTTCGTGCAATGCGTTTTCCCTCTGTGCTCCGGATACGCCGTATCGGCCGATGACAAAAAACGGAACGCCGTGTATTCCCAGACGGGAGGCCTCGGCGATGTCGGCTCGCACATCCGCTGCAAATGCATCGGTCGCAAGTGTCGCGAGGGCAGCATCGCGATCCATCCCGACGCTTTCCGCCACGTCGGCGAGAACGTCGGCCGAACGCACCTGTTTGCCCTCGCAAAAATGCGCCCGAAACAGGGCTTCTTGCAGCGGAGTTTGGAGATTCACCGTTTTAGCCAGGTGCAAGAGGCGATGGCCGTCGAAAGTGTTGGCGGTCTGGATGTGCTCGAAGTCCATAGTGATGCCTTCACTGGATGCGAGTTCGTGCATCCGATCAATCATGCCCTGTGCCTGCGCTTCGGGGAGACCGTATTTGCGCGCCAAACGTTGCACATAGTTGCCATGGTTCGGGTCCGCGGTTGGCGTGCTCGGGTCTAGCTGGAAAGAGCGGTAAGTCACAGCAACGCGGTCGCGTTGCTCGAAGGCTGAAAGCGCAACATCGAATCGCCGCTTGCCAACGAAACACCAGGGACAAACAATGTCCGACCAGATCTGAACCTGAATGGGGGCGCTCACACCCAAGGCTTACAACGGGATTGGGATCGAGGCACGTGATTTGCAGTGGCTGTCAACATGTTCACCAAAGCCCACGGTACGCCTCCCCAATCACGTTGCCACGACAAAAGGATCTTGGTTTTGTCGCTCTTGTCGCTCTCGTTTATACTCGCGTGTTCAACCGAAGACAGCGTTGATGAACGTCCCGACGCTTCCGCCGACGCTGCTCATGACGCCGGTAAAAACGCGACTGACGCAGCGTTTGACGCAGGTCTTTGCGGAACCGGATACACCTTCATGTACTTGTTTCCCAAACCCGGTTGCGATGAATCGGTTCAGGCTGTGCCACTTTGTGTCTTGAATGCCATCGATGCCAGCCTAACTCTTTCTTGCGATTGCGATGGAAACGTATCTTCGTTCTTGTATCCAGGGTACGGCAATCCAACGCGATACAAAGAATATTCCCATCTCAACCACTGCGCCACGGGCGACGCCAGCACCGATGCGACAAACAACCGAGACGCAATTGCCCGGTCCGGTATTGGTGGTGGCGACCAATTGCAACGGTGGCGTCAAGGAAGTCCTTTGTTTCGCAACACCTCCCGAACGAGAGGCGCTTTGGCACCATCGGTGTCCCGACATTCCCGAATTCTTCGGGGAGCTACCTGCAGTTTTGGCACGCGCAACAACCATGCACTGGTTTGATCCATGCGCGCTGTTACAGCCGGATGCACGCAGTGAATACCGCGCCGAGTTTCGCGAACGACAAGCGGGCGGCGGCTGGACGGCCAAAGGATGCGGCGCGAAACGCGGGCCGGATTAGATCGGTACGATAAACGCCGGGAAGAACTCGACGCGTTCCGGGAAATTCTTACCAAACGCATCGGCGATTCGGCCTACATCCTCACCCGGGCGGTCCAGCCAGATTGCTGAAATGTGAAGCATGATGCGTATCTGAGGAGACTCTTATCAGGCACGTGATTTGCAGTGACAGTCGACATGTTCACCAGAGCTCGCGGTACGCCTCCTCAATCACGTTGCCACGACAAAAAGATCCTGGTTTTGTCGCTCTCGCTGATGCTCGCGTGTTCAATTGAAGACAGCGTCAATGAACGTCCTGACGCTTCCGCCGACGCTGCTCATGACGCCGGCAAAATCGCGACTGACGCAGGTCTTTGCGGACCCGGATACACCTTCATGTATTTGTTTCCCAAACCCGGTTGCGATGAATCGGTTCAGGCTGTGCCACTTTGTGTCTCGAATAATATCGATGCCGCCTGTTCGTCGTACTGCAGCTGCGACGGGAAGCTCGAAGCCGATGGATTCACAGGCTGTGGCATACCGGGATATGGCATGCCTACCAGGTACACAGAATGGTCACCGACCCGTCGCTGCAACACGCCTGACGCTGGTGTAGACGCGA
>JAYUPZ010000363.1:0-7682 GCA_043759805.1 Myxococcales bacterium
TCTTGCACAAAAGCTGCCCGCGCAGGATGCGGACTGGGCGGCGTTTCACGGTGCACGGGCGCTGGCTCGGGCTGATCACGACGATGAGGCCATCGTACAGTTTCGCAAGATGGTCGAGCGCTTTCCCCGTTCGAGCTGGGCGCCCGAAGCGCAGTTCATGGCGGGATTTCTCGCGTTTAACCAGGGTAAAATTGCGGCCGCCATTCCGGATTTGAAACAAACGGAAAGCGCATACCCCAAGAGCGCGTTTTCTGCCAACGCGCTGTGGTACCTTTCACTGGCGCACGCACTACTCAATCAACCAGCCGAGGCACTGGCGTACCTTGCAAGCTTCGACCGGCGTTCGGATCTTCGACCCGAATTGCGGCCCAAAGAACGCTCGGCCTATTTCCGTGCGCTGTGGTCGCAAAAACTCGGAAAAATCGACGAGGCACGGAACGGTTGGCGCCTGCTTGTGCAACAAGAGCCGTTTGGGTGGTACGGATTAATGGCCGCATCTCAGTTGCGGGAGGCGAAGCAACCCGATCCACTGACCCTTCCCATCGGCAAGGAAACTCTGTCGCAGACAAGCAGCAGTAAAACCCAGAACGACCTGCAGCTGCAACGCATCGATGAGCTTGTCACGGCGGGCTTGGCCGACGATGCGGGCGTCGAACTTGAGCGTTGCGCCTCCGACTTGCTGAAGCGGCATGGCAATGGCACAGGTCTCCATTTGCTCATCGAGCGTTCACGGACAACCGGGGCGTATGCGCGTACCTATCGAAGCGCGTCGTCGCTGGGGGGACCGGCGCTTTCACAAAGTCCCGTGGGTCAAACACGCGACATCTGGCAAGCAAGCTACCCGCGTGCGTATCACGTTCTTGTCGATCGATTCGGGGGTGAGGCGGGCAATCCGCCCCATCTGTTGCACGCGATCATGCGCAAGGAATCGGGCTTCGATCCCCTGGTGGTTTCGTATGCCGACGCCCGCGGCCTGATGCAGATGATCCCCGGCACCAGCACGCGCGTGGCGCAGGAGCTGGGTTTACCGTTTTCGCCCGACGCGCTGTTCGATCCCGAACTGAACCTCCGGCTCGCGGCGACGTATATCGGTTCGCTGCACCGCAAGTTCGGCCAACAGGCACCCTTGACCTTTGGCGCCTTCAACGGAGGCCCACGCGCGATGCAGCGCTTTTGCGAGCGGTTTGGACAATACCCGACCGATATTTTTGCCGAGCTCGTAACCTTCCCGCAGACACGGGAATACATCAAACGCACCTCGTCGAACTATGCGCGCTACCTTTATCTGTACGACGCACAACGCTGGCTGCCCCCGTCGTCCTTCGATTGCCGAATTGCCCGCGACGGACCCAACTACTAAATGTTTTTGGCATCCCGAGCCAGATGGGTTCAAGATTGATCGGTGGCAAGATTCAAGGGTACGGTCAGTCGGAACGATCTTGAGGGCGGATTCTTGCAGCTCATTGACGCCAAGGGATTGCGCCTCGTACTTGAGGGCATGGTCGACGGTGGATGGGTTGGCAAGCGCGTGGTTATCGAAGGCAGCATCGACCGGGAGTCGCTCTCATTTTCAATGAGCGGCCCGCGGCTCGTGGTTCAGTCGATCGCCGGCGACGAATAGTCCTACTGCAAGCGAATCAGCGAACGGCGCCATCGGCGATCAACACAGGCATGTTCGGCACAAGGGGTCGAGGCGATTTCACGATGACGGCATCGCCCACATCGAGGCCCTGGACAACGACCGTGGCGTTGCCCGTACCTTCTGCCAACAACACAGCCCGCATCTCTGCGCGTCCGGTCGGGGCTGCGACAAAGATCCGACTGCCCTTGCCGGAATCGACCAGTGCCGAGTTCGGAACCGAGAACACGCCATCGAGACGGGATTTTGCAAGCTGCACCGGGGCTCCAACAACTGCCTTGCAGCCCGGCGCAAGCTCAACCGTCACATCCGGCCGCACGCCCGATGGATTCATGTCGCGCGGATCCAGCAAGCGACAATCACACGGCACGCTCTCGATCTCGACACGACAGAATGCCAAACGCGCTGCCTCCGCTGCGGTCTGACTTTCAGAGGGAAAAGAAAACTGAGCCTGCAAGCCCGTTGGGGCGGTTCGCACCACGGTGTCCTGGGCGCGCACGCTCTTGCCAACCGTTGTTTGCATCGCGCCAACCCTGCCTTGCCGCGTGGCCACCACGGCAAGCTTTTCAAGTTGCACCATCAACTGGGAGAGGTTCTCCTGTTTTTCACGCAGCTTGATTTCGGCCTGGCGTGCTTCGGGTTTGTTGTTTTCGGCCTGCATCGAAACAAGGAGTTGCTGATAATACGCAACACGGCCGCGCAACCGGTCCACCTCCCGTTTCAACCCGCGCCCCTGTTCCAGGAGCACGATCACGTCACCCGCCACAAACGCAGCACCTTCGGCCAGCGTTTCCGCCACGACTCCGGCAGCCGGCACCCGTATGTCATACGGTTGGCCTTCCCCCACGACACCTGGCTCTTCAAAAAAAACGTAAAGTGATTCGGGACTGGGAACCATCGTCTGAACCGATACCGGTTTTTCACTGCCACCGGTCAGCACATATTTCCAAACCGCGAATCCGACCGCACCGGCGGCGATGATCGCGATGACGGCCCAGAGCAGCCAGCTGCTGGACTTTTGAGCGGGTGCTACAATAGGCCGCGCGACTTCCGGTGCCGCCGACGAAGCAGCAGGCAGCGGAATATCGAGACCATCGAGGTTAAATCCGGCGGGGGCAGCGGGCAGCGGCATGTCGAACACGGGCGGAGCGGCAACGATCGGCGCGGGTGGCACTGGCGATCGCGCATCGATATCCACCCGCTGGGTTGAATCGGCGAGGGGCGCATCGATGGGACGCGTCGAATCGTTTCCTTCCGTGATTTGCACTGCACCCGACAACTCGGAATTGCTCCGCTCGTCGAGTCGCGTGGCCACGGCCAGCAGCTCGGACATGCTTTGCATCATTGCAGTCGGCTCGCCCTGTGGACTCCATTGCACATCCGCAGCACGTGTGGCCGCAAGTGCTCCATCGTCTTCGATCAGGCCCAGTTCAACGAGGCTGTTTGCGAATTGCTCGACCTGCGCTGCATCGACTTCCATACCGAGTTTCGTTCGAGCCGACTCGGCGATCTCCGCATACGAACGACCATCCAACTGAACGGCCAAATCGTATTCGAAATCGTAGAGACGAATGGGCCCATCCGGCCTTGCGAGTTCGACGTGGCGAAGCTCGCCCTCTACGATGGGTTTTTGGGGAAGATGGCGGTTAAAGCGCAGCGTACCGGAAGCCATGGCGGCTATCATCGCACCGGCAGGGCAATAAACGCCACTATCCGCCCAAAGGTCGTGCGTCCGAAGGTCGAACGCGGCCCGATTTTTGGGACAATCGCCACAGCCGTTCGACGTTCGACGTGTCGCCCGCGAGCGTTTCGATGGTCAATTCCATCCGATAGGTCCAGTTGTGAGGCCCGATCGTGCCCGGGACGTTCACCCGCGCACGGCTGCCTGACAGATCGCCGAAGGGAACGATCGCCAGCGCCGACCCCGAGGCGTAGACGGCGTCCAATAAGGCATCGCGCAGCTGGGCGTCAAAGGGATGATCGGGCGCGAACGTGCGCAAACCCGGCAAGGCAAACAATTGTTGTCGTTCAGGTACTTTGAGGGCGTCGTACCACTCGGCCAGGGATTCCGTGTCGTGGGTGCCCGAGGTCGCAACCGACAGCGCCGGCCATAGAGCCGGGTCCCGGTAAACCCCCTGATCGTTTTCCCAGCGCATGACCCGGTAACCCGGAATGCCATCCCGCGACAACAGTGCGCGAGTCCATTCCGGTACGTCGCCCAAATCCTCGGCGACGATTTCGCCTGCACCCGAGAGCGCGGCAAAAACCCTCGGACCAAGCCACTTATGCTGCGTCTCGGATTGGGGCGAGTAGCCGGGAGGACCGCCGTCGTCGCGACGATAATAGGATCGAAAAAGCCCCACCGCGTGATCCACCCGCCAAAGCGAGCAAAGCTTCCCCGCCCGCGCCGCACGCTGCCGGATCCAGGCAAAGCGCGTCCGTACCATCCGGCGCCAGTCAAAAACCGGCAAACCCCAGTCTTGTCCGTCCGCCGAGAAGGCATCGGGTGGCACGCCCAGGCGCAGACCCTTGCAGAAAACCTGGTCGTGCGCCCAGACATCTGCCGCATCGCGCGAAACCACAAAAGGCAGATCTCCGGCAAGTCCCACGCCCAACTTTTCCGCCTCGCACCTGGCCGACTGCCACTGCAAATTGAGCTGCCACTCCAAATACTGGCGCTTGAGAATGGCCGTTTTCAGGCGGCTCCGAGCCTCGGTCATGGCACCGGGCTCACGATCGCGAATGGCCGCCGGCCAGCTTCCCCAGTTCGGCCCGTACACGTCCGACAGGGCCCGATACAGAGCGAAATCGTCGATCCAGCTGCTTTCGGCCTCGATGTACTCGGCCAACTGGCTTCCCCGAATCGTCTTTGCTTCCCACTCGATACGGAGAAAGTGATTGAAAGCCTGGTCCGCCGCGCGGGCCTTGAGCGCGCGAACGGCTTGCCATTGCACGCCCGGCGCGTTCCTCAGAAAATCGATTTCGACCGACAATTCCGGCGAGCCCTGCGCCAGGGCATGAAGGCCACCCGAAGCGGCAAAGTCCTCCACATTCCGATAAGCCAAAAACACCGGATCCAAGGCGAAGGCGGTGAGAGCCGAATAAGGACTGGTCTCCTGCGGCCATATCTCATGGAAGGGCAGCAACTGAACGAGAGAAAATCCCGCACGGGCCGCCCAGGCCGAGAAGGCGACCAGATCGGGAATCTCCCCACAACCCCAGTCGTGCTCGGAACGCAAAGAAAACAGGGGGATATTGACCCCTACCCGGCGATTGAGATTCACCGCCGTCACTGTGCCGATTTTTCCTTCAAACGGCCAGTTTCTCGTTTCACATTTGCAGCGCCAATGCTTGGCAGCGGTCGATTTTTCGTTTCACCGGTAAGGCTTTCCCGGGCCAGGTACATGCAAGCCATGGCCTTTCACAGAGGATATTCCTCGGGAATAAAACAGGAACCTATTGAACCCGTTGAAGTTAAAGGCTTGTCAGCGAACCGGCCCCGTGTTAGCGAAACGGGTCCGGGGATCTTGCGTCCCCACCGGGCGACTGTTTTCGATCGCCTGGAACCTTACGATCCGTCTCATCGCACGAGGCAATACATGAAGCGATTTGCAACCTGGGGCCTTCTCGTTTTGGCCATTTGTCTTTCGCCAGCAATGGCATACGCACAGGCGACCGGCCAGATTGCCGGTAACGTCTTCGACCAGAACGGAATGCCACTCAAGGGCGTCAAGGTCATGGCGAAGTCCGAGACCGACATCGCACCCAAAACGGTGTACTCGAACGACGAAGGCTACTTCCGAATCATCGGTCTCATGCCGGGCAAATTCGATGCAACCGCCACATCTCCCGGGTTGCAAACCTACATTCAAAAGAACATCTCGATTGGCGTGAGTGGGGTTCAAGAACTTTCCATCATCATGGAAGTCAAAACCGCCGAGGTTGAATTTACCGTTGTTGAAAAAGCACCGGTCGTGAACACCAAGTCAGCCGCCACGACCGAGAAATTCGACGGCGAGTTTCTGAACAACCTGCCTCTCGAAGACAAGACGCAGATCCAGGGCGTTCTTGCAAACCAGGTTGCGGGCGCCGTCGGCAACGCAAGCAGCCCGCAGGTTCGCGGTGGTACGTCTACCCAGAACTCGTATCAGCTGGAAGGATTCCAGATCAACGACGTGGGCGGCGGTCGCGGCCAGGTCGTTACCTTCCGTACCATCGCCGCGCTTGAAATGTCGACCGGCGGCTATGGCGCCGAGAACGCGAACGCAGCCGGCGCCGTCATGAACGCCGTCACGCGATCGGGCTCGAATCGCTACGAGGCCGAGATCAGCGGCTGGCACGAGAACACCAAGTTGCGCTTTTTCCAGGACGACCTGGATCCCCGCACCTTCGGTATGAACAACCAGCTCTCGTTCGACGTGTCCGGACCGATCATTAAAGATCGCCTCTGGTTCTACACCACCTTCGAGGGTCGCAACGAGATCAACAACCGCCAGCGCGATCCGCTCGGCTTGCGGGCGACGCCTCCGCGTGGTTCGGAGAACGCCTTTCGTGGCGGCGGCAAGCTGACCTACCAGGTCACCCCCCGCAATAAGCTACAAGGGGTTTACAGCTTCAATCGAACCGCAAACAAGAACGCGAACGGCTCGCTCAACGTCGACCGTGACGCACAAACGAAGAACGATGTTTTCGACTACTTCGTCGGCCTCATCTGGGAATCCGTTCTTACCGACAGTCTCATTTTTCGCAGCCAAATCGGTCGCAATTCATTCTCGTCGGAATTCGGACCGGAAATCTGTCGCAGCGACCCCGAAAACTGCGATCACGTCTCGTCTTTGCGCCAGCTATCCCCTGTGTACGAGTACCAAAACGCCAGCTACCACAACCAGAACTTCTCGCAGACGCTTGAATTCAAGAACACCCTGCAGTTTTTCTCCGACAGCAAAACCTTCGGCAACCACGATCTCAAGCTGACGGCCCGCTTCTATGGGGCACAACTTGAGACCCGTGAAACCACGCCAGGCAACGCCATCTACGTCTTTGATGGCACGTCGGCATTCACGAAACGCGAAGTTTTCGTCAACGACCCAACCATTGAGGACGGTCGCTACGGATGGGCGATATCGAATTCGTCTTCGCGCACCATCCATCTTTCACTGTCTGATCAATTCAGACTTCCCGGTTACCGCTATCTGACAATCAGCCCCGGCGTGGCGGGTTTCAATACGGTTGCCAGCGACGGTGCCGGCAACGACGTGCTGAATTTCAATACGGCAACACCGCATATTCAGGCTGCGTGGGACATCACCCACGATGGACGCACCGTGGTTCGCGGCGGGTTTAACCAGTACGTGGACGTGGGTAACCTCAACGTGAGTAACTTCGCGGGCGCCAGCCGTACCGTCAAAGTCTGTGAATACGACACGGCCACCAAAACGTATTCCAGGAATTGCGCCTTCACAGGCGGTCGCTCGCGCAACACCGTTGGCCTTCCTTGCGGACCCACGGGCATCGACGCCAATGGCCAAAACTGCAACACCAAGCTTGGGACGCCCCGAACCTGGGAGTACATGATGGGTGCCGAGCGGGAAATCGTGCAGGGCGTATCACTCGGAGCTGACTTCCAGTACCGCAAATACAACAACCCCTACGAAACGCTCGAGACCAACTATATCTGGGACAAGTCCGGCCAAGGCCTGGATCCAACCGGTCAGTTCCGCAACGGCCGCAACTTCCGCATCTTTGACCTCGAAACACCGGACTCGGCCAAACGCCGCTACATGGGCGTTGTGACCAGCTTGAAAAAGCGCGAAGGCAAGTTGCGGGTGAACTTCAGCTACCAGTGGTCTCAGCTATCGGGCAACGTGGTCGACGGTTTCCAGAATCCTTATCTCAACAACCCGGTACAGGATCTCCTCCAGGACGGTTATCTGCCGGGCGATTCGCGCCACGTCATTCGAACGCAGATGACCTACATGGTGAACTCTTGGCTGTCGGCGGGCTATACCTTCCGCTTCGATTCCGGAACGCCCATCCAGTTGGT
>JAYUPZ010000364.1:0-7681 GCA_043759805.1 Myxococcales bacterium
ACGCGCCAACGTGGCCCGTTGCGCCGGTTGTCATGCCTACTTCGATCCCTATGGCATCAACTACGAGCATTACGATACGCTGGGGAAATATCGTGACACGATTGAAACCCCCGGTGGCCCCGTGGCGGTCGACGCCGCCTGGGACGGTGGTCTTTACGATGTTCGGGGGCCAATCGCCAATGCGGTCGAGCTTTCGCAACGCCTGTCGCAAAGTGCGGCGGTTCGGGAATGTTTGGCCCGTCAGTTCGGCTCGTACGCGCTCGGCCAACACCTTGAGGACGAACAGGCCTGTACCGTCAGTACCTTCGGTAAAGCACTTGCAGCCGATGGTGGGAACCTTCTTGGCCTCGTCTCCAACATCGCCGCGTGGCCCGGATTGCGATACCGCACAGAAGGAGATGCGCAATGACCACGATGCATCGTCGATCCATGTTGCAGGTGGCTGGTGGTTCTGCATTGCTCGCACACTGGCTCAAAGGCTCGATCGGCCGCGCCGAGGGCGCGCTCCCTCCCAAACGATTCATGGTCATCCACCGACCCAACGGCACGGTTGATGAGGAGTGGATCAAGAACAACAGTCCCGGTTCGATCCTTGCTCCTTTCAACAGTGTTTGGAGCCACGCAGTGGCAGTTCGTGGCGTCAACGTACGGCCCTCGAATAACAGCACCGGCGGAAGCCACGAGGCAGGGCTTGTCACCATCATGACGGGCGGCAATCTTGGCGCGACCTATCGCACCAACGATGACTATCGCAGCACGGTGGAATCACTGGATCAAACGTTGCTGAAAAAATCCGCGATTTTGAAGGGAACTCGAATCGGTTCGATTCAGGCCGGCGCCCACGGTGATCAGGATGGTGGCAACGAGATCCCGAACACAACCCTGTCCTACGCAGGGGCCGCGCAGCCGATGTACCCCGTACTGAAGCCACAAGAGATCTATCAGCGCGCATTCTCTAATTTGATGCCAGGGGGAACGTCCCCCGAATCCATTCTGGTGCTTGAAAAAGCACGACGGGCCAAACAGAGTGTTCTCGATTTTATCAAGTGGGATCTTGAACGTGCGCGCAAGCAGTTCCCCGCAGGCATGAAAGGGGATCTCGATTCACATACTTCGGCGATCCGCGAACTGGAAACGCAACTGGATGCCACCTTGAACGCATCGAAAAACAACGTGGTGAGTTGTGCGGCGCCGGCCAGTGTCGCAGGCGATCCGGGCGGCGACTACAACAACATGGCGAAGATCGCCGATGCACAGTTTCGCATCATTTTGGCCGCGTTTCGTTGCGACATCACCCGTGTGGTCACGTTTCAATGGGCCACGGGCGCAAGCAGGGTTCCCTTTGCACCCCTTGGAACGAATAACCATCATTCCACCTCGCACGCCAACGACCGGGGCGTGTTGGCAAAAGTTGATCGATGGTTTTCAGAAAAAACGGCTCCCTTTATTCAGTCGCTCGTTGATACACCGGATTTCGGGGGTGGCAAAATGATCGATAACACCCTTGTGTGGTACGTCAACGAGATCGCCGAGGGGTGGAATCATTCCTTTGACAACTATCCGTTCCTCTTCTTTGGAGGGGATGGCGTTGGGTTGAAATCTCGCGGTCGCATCGTGGATGTCAGCAACAAGGGGCACACCTCCAACGATATTTGGACCGCAATGGCTCCCGTTTTCGGGACCACGCTGGGTCCGTTTCCAACCAAAACCACAACCCCTGTTACAGGATTGTTCTCTTGAAGAGAATCCCAATGCCGAATCGTAAACGCAACACATTTGTTCTCGTTTGCACGACGGCGTTGCTGTCCGGCGCCTGTTCGGCCGGAACACCTTCGTCCTCAATGGGCGGTGGGGGGGGCGAGGCGGCAGGTGGTGCGAATGACAACGGCGGTGGCATGGGTGGCGTGGAAATCGAGGCAACGGGTGGCACGAATGCAACGGGTGGTGTGAATGCTACCGGTGGTACGAATGTAACGGGTGGCACGAATGCGACGGTCATTGCCGGCGGAACCATGGGAACTCCTGTTGTTGGCGGAACCGGTGGAACCGCCGCGGGTGGCATGGGCGGCACACCACAAGGAACGAAACTTACCTTCAACTGCACCCAGTTCCTCGGTCCGAACGTCACGGGTGAGTGGTTTGCCGCTGGATTTGAGACCCACGTGGATGCATCGAAGTACGAGGTGAAGGCTCCCCACCATTCGTTCGTCGAGGATTGGGCAAATCCCAATCACGCGGTCTGGCGCGAGAGTGCGTGCCAGGGAACGTACGGCGGGTGTGAGACGAAATCCCGGTGTCTCGGTAATGCCCCCCAAGATCGCATCGTGTTTGTAACTCAGACCGGCGACTACCTCGGTACGGCACAATCGAAGTGGGAGGCGGAGATCGATCGCGCTCTAACCACCCTCAAGGCAAAATACCCGGGATTGAAGCGTGTCGAGTTGATGACCTTCGTGCGCAGTCCCGAAGGCCAAAATTGCGGCAACGAAACCACGGTTTCGCCCAACCTCGACAAGGCCCATCAGGCAATAGCGGCGCGCTCGAACGGTTTTGTCACCGTTGCGCCGATCTTCCGCGTTCCGAACTGCGGTGCGTTCTCCGGCGTTCCCCATTTGAGCTCTTCCGGCAACAAGGCCATGGGAGACATCATCGGAAAGCACTACGGCACGCCGTAGCTCAGCCGAATCGGCCCGTGATGTATTCTTCGGTCTTTGTCTTCGTCGGCGTCGTGAACAGGGTGTCCGTCAAGTTGAACTCGATGAGATCGCCCATGTAGAAGAACGCGGTGTAGTCAGACACGCGCGCGGCCTGTTGCATGTTGTGTGTCACGATGACCACCGTATAGTCCTCGGCGAGGTTGTGAATTAGATCTTCGATGTGCGCGGTCGCAATCGGATCAAGCGCGGAGGCCGGCTCATCCATCAACAAGACCTCGGGCTCAACCGCAAGCGCACGCGCAATACACAAACGCTGTTGCTGGCCACCCGACATGCCGAGGGCGCTTTCGTCGAGACGATCTTTGACCTCTTCCCAGAGAGCCGAGTTCTTGAGGGCACGCTCGACCCTTGCCGCGATTTCTGCCTTGTCCTTGACGCCGCCAATGCGCAATCCGTATGCCACGTTCTCGAAGATCGATTTCGGAAATGGGTTCGATTTTTGGAAGACCATGCCGATGCGTCGGCGCACGGCGACCGGATCGATGTGGGCACCATAGATCGGATTGTCGTCGAGCCGAACATCGCCTTGCACGCGGCATCCGGGGATAAGTTCGTTCATCCGATTCAACGAACGCAGGAAGGTAGACTTGCCGCAGCCCGAAGGTCCGATGAACGCCGTAACGTGTTTTTCCGGGATATCCATCGAGACGGGTCCCAGGGCCTTTTTATCGCCGTAATAGACCGACAAATCTTTTGCGGTCATCTTCGAATGGGGCGGCAGTTTCGGAAATTCCGAACTCGCATCGGCATCAAACGGCTTGGGCGTCAACATGGCGTGTGTACTTTACAGTTTCCTGCGCATTCGGGAACGCACGAGGATGGCCGCAATATTCAGGGTGAAGGTCAACAAAAGCAAAACCGCTACGGTTGCATAGAGAATGGGCTTGGTCTTGTCTACGTTTGGCGACTGCGTCGAAAGGACATAGACGTGATAGCCAAGGTGCATGAACTGATCGGAAAGTTCATCCGGCAGCCGCGGAAGAAAGTACGCCACACCAGTAAAGAGAATCGGTGCAACCTCACCTGCGCCACGGCCGACGGCGAGGATGGTACCGGTCAAAACACCGGGCATGGCCTGTGGTAGCACAACCATCAAGACGGTTTGGAACTTGGTGGCACCAAGGGCCAATGATCCCTCGCGCAGTTCGCGTGGGATGGACCGCAAGGCTTCTTCGGTTGCCACGATGACGACCGGCAAGGTCAGAACCGCCATCGTGAGCGCCGCCCAAATCAGCGCTGGCTGTCCGTAAACCTTGTCGCCGCCATAAAGGACATTGTCGATACCGGTCCCGACAAACTGGATAAAGAAGCCAAGGCCAAACAACCCGAAAACAATCGATGGAACGCCTGCCAGGTTGTTGATGGCGATTCGAATCGCGCGGGTCGTGAAATGGCGCGCCGGAGCGTATTCGTGCAGGTAAAGCGCGGTCGCGACCCCGACGGGAACAACCGCGACCGTCATCAGTATCACAAGTGACACGGTGCCGATGAGTGCCGGAAAAATACCACCGGCGGTCATCCCCTGCGTTGGGTTTTCAGTGAGAAACCCGATCGTCAGTTTGGTGCTTCCGTGAATCGCCACATCGGCGACGATGAGGAAGAGAACGAACAAAACCAGCAAGGTGGCAAGGGCCGTGGTTGCCCACATCAGCCGATCGCCAAACTTGTGCTCCCGGGAACGGGCAAAGGTGGGATGCGGAATCGTGGTGCTGCTGCTCACGAGGACACACCCATGCGGCGCTTCATTCGAGAGATGGCCATGTCACCGGCAAAATTGATGACGCCGGTAAACACGAAAAGGAACGTTCCAAGGAAGAAGAGGACGGTGTAATGGGCGCCGCCAAAAACGACCTCCGCCAACTCGGCCGCTATTGTGGCAGAAAGTGTGCGCACCGAATCCACGAGGCTGCCCGACATGATCGAGGCGTTGCCCGAAGCCATCAACACAACCATGGTTTCACCGACAGCTCTACCCAACCCAAGCGCAACCCCAGCGGCGATCCCGGGCGCTGCTGCAGGCAAAACGGCGAACAAAACGGTTTGCCAGCGCTCCGCCCCGAGTGCGGTGGATGCTTCAATATAGCTTTTGGGCACGGCGCCAAAGGCTTCTTCTGAGATCGTGAACACCACCGGGATAACCGCAAAGGCAAGCGCAATACCGGCGACCAGCGCGTTCAGGCGTGACGACAATCCGAGCCAGTCCTGAAACAGCGTCGCCATCACCATCAGAGCGAAGAAGCCGAGAACGACCGAGGGTATTGCCGCCAACATCTCAATCGTGGGCTTGATGATCTCGCGGGTTCTATGTGATGCGAATTGTGAAACGTATAACGCTGCACCGACGGCCAGTGGCACGCCGAACAACATCGCAACCAGGGTGATCTTCAAAGTGCCCACGATGAGTGGCCAGACCCCAAACTTCGGTTGGTTGGAGACAGGTTGCCAGATGTGCTCGGGACGATCGTAACCGGGCCAAGTTTGAGCGGTCCACATCTGGCCGGGTGATACTTCTTCGTGAACCTCGTCACTCCAGAAAAGGGGCAACGCTTCCTTGGTTACAAACACGAAGATAAGGGCGATAGCGGCGATGGCCGTAAAGGCCATGACCTTGAGCGACATCTCCGCGATACGGTGCCAGCGTGGGGGCGCGACGAGAACGAGTCTGGCAGGAACAGGGGCCGGTGGCGCAGGAGGTTTCAGCGGAAACTCCGTTGCAGCCTTGCCTATTTCTGAAGCGGGTACCACCGTCGCCCACTAAAGCAGAGGTCCGTTACCCTCGGGTCACTCTAATGTGACAAATGTGTGACAGCCGCAGGACTTACAAGATTTATTGGAGCAGCGCGTTGAAAACGCCTCCGCTTATCGTTGAAGGGGAGGCGACTGGAGGGGAGGCGACTAGATTGGATAATAACCGACCTCGGTAACCAGCTTTTGGCCCTCGGGGCCTTTGATCCAATCGGTGAAAGCTTTGAGGCTGCCCTCGGGGGTCTTGAGCAAATAAATCTGCAAGGGGCGGGCGAGCGGATAAGTGCCGTCTTTGACCGTGGCTTCGGTCGGCGCGATCGACACGCCGGCTGGATCTTTTTTGACCCTCAGCGGCTTGATACCCGAGCCGTAAGCTGCCCCGCCGTAGCCAATGCCATTGGTTTCCTTGCTGACAGCGTTCACGACAGCGGCGGTACCGGGCATGGTCTGCGCCGTGGCTGCAAAGTCTTCTCCACCGAGCACCGTCTCCTTGAAGAACTCATAGGTGCCCGAGCTGTTTTCCCGCGAATAAATAACGATCGGAAAATTCCCTCCGCCGACATCCTTCCAGTTTGTCACCTTGCCCCGGAAAATGTCCTTCAGCTGTGCGAACGAAATCTCTTCGATTTTGTTGGCGTTGTTGACGTAGACCGCCAAACCATCTCGCGCAACCTCGATCTCGACCGCGGCGGCACCGTGCTTGTCCACCATCAATTTCTGTTCCTTTTCCTTCATCTTGCGCGAGGCCTGACAGATGTCGGTGGTACCGTTGATGAGGGCGCTGATGCCGGTTCCGGTGCCGCCTCCGGTGACCTGCACGATCGCCGCGGGGAACTTCTGCATGTAAACCTCAGCCCAACGCTGTCCAAGGGTAACCATGGTGTCGGAACCCTTGATGGTAATCGACTGGGCTTCGGCCTTTGATCCGGCAGTTGCGCCCTCCGTTGTCTCGGCTTTCTTCTTACAGCCAACGAGTGACACGAACGCGAGCGCTGTGCCCAAAAACAGAAATGGCATCTTGGTGTTGGGTAGGATCGTCATGCCCAACGTTCTAGTGCCAAAATGTGACAGCGGTGTGACACTACCGAAACAGTCAGTGTGTGGGCGCGGTTTATTCGGCGCCGTGTGCCGAATCCGGAGTTGGCACAAATCGGTAACCAACTCCGCGCACCGTTTCAATGTAGTCGCCGGCTGCGCCCAATTTCTCGCGCAATCGTTTGACGTGGGTGTCGACGGTTCGGGTGGCGAGATCTTCGTTTGAGTCCCAGACATCTTCGAGCAGCGCACCTCGCGATTGAACGCGATCGCGTCGGTCAAAAAGCGTCCCGAGCAAACGAAACTCGAGGGCTGTAAGGGTGACTTCGGCATCGTCCACCCAGATCCGGTGGGAAGCCCGATCAATCGTCAACTTGCCAAAAACGAGGCGATCCCGATCCGGAACGTTCGCCGGTAGCGGGATTGCGGCCGGTGTGTTGCGGCGGAGCACCACCTGAATTCGCAACAACAACTCGCGAACGCTGTAGGGTTTGACGACGTAGTCATCGGCTCCGATTTCAAAGCCAACGACGCGATCGATCTCCTCGCGCCTGGCTGTCACCATGATGACCGGGATGTTGCGCGTCGCGGGATCCGCCTTGAGGGTGCGGCAGACTTCCAGGCCGGAGCGTCCGGGCAACATCAAATCCAGAACCACGAGGTCCGGTTTGCGGGTGCGTGCCTCTTCGAGACCCGTAATACCATTGTCTGCGACGAATACTTCGTAACCCGCATCCTTGAGATTGTAGGAAAGGACCTCTCTAAGATCCTCTTCGTCTTCAACAACAAGAATGCGCGCCATGGGATGGTCTATTTGAAGACGATAAGGAGATCGCCAGCATCAATGCGATCTTTCGGCTGAACCAAGATTTCCTTGACGACACCCGTGATCGGGCTCGAGACCGTCATCTCCATCTTCATCGCTTCAAGAACCAAAAGCTTGTCGCCTTCGTTGACAGATTGGCCCGCCTTGACCTTTACCTCGACCACGCTGCCTGGCATCGGGGCGCCAAGGTGGTGTAGATTGCCGGGGTCACTTTTCGGCCGTGCGACGGATTCGATGCCAAGCGTGCGGTCCACGGTTTGAACTTCGCGAGGGTGACCGTTCATCTCGAAAAACACCGTGCGAACACCGTGTTCATCCGGGTCGCCAATGGCCATCAATTTGATAAAGAGCGTCTTGC
>JAYUPZ010000365.1:0-3666 GCA_043759805.1 Myxococcales bacterium
GGCAGTTCTATCCGTGCGATTCGCTTACCCGCTTTTTCTTCCAGCGAAACCACGATGTTTCCGCCGGTGGGGTGAGGCATGCGACCCTGCACGTTGGTCAAATTTCCCGGCGATGGCGCGATGCGTACCTTCGCGAAACCTGGCGCCGATGGCTGGATACCAAGTGTAATCGCCAACATCCCAAGCGCAGGATGAGCGGTCCAGGCATGTGAATCGGTCCGGGTCGGATCGCTGAACTCCGGAAAGGTCGTCAAGCCAAGACCGAGCATCTGGCGCCACGGTTCGATGAGCGAAAGAAACGTGTCACCGCGACCCACGCGGGCAAGTGCCTCGTGCAAGTAATAACGGAAGTAAATGCTCGCGGGTGCTATCTCCCCCTTCACTCGCTTGCCCCCGGGGGCCCGTTGACCCAACTGAAACACGCTGTCCGCCAGAGTCTCGCGCGCTTTCCCCACAAGCACACCCTGCCCAAGCGCCAGAATGTTTACATCGTGGCTGTAGTCCCTCGACTCCGGGTTGTCGCGCAATAATCCACGCGACGAATCGAACAATCGCGCGACGGCAGACGAGGCGCGTGTTGCGGCTTTTCGGTATGCGGTCGCCAGCAACGGCTCACCCAGGGCCAGCTCAAGCTCTGCGGCTTCGCGAAGCGCAGCAATGAATTGCAAGGTCACGGCCGCAGAGCCACCCGTATCACCCTGACGTGCGTTGCCTGCCGCGGGATCCACGTGCGACCACCAGTGGATATACCCCAGCAATCCGTCGGAACGCTGCCGTACGAGGAAGTGTTGCAACACAGCACGGATGCCGGGTAAACGCCCACGGACAAAGTCAGGATCGTTTCGGTACATCCAGAAGTCGTGCACCATTCCCACCCAGAACAATGAATAGGGCGGAATGTACTGCGCATCGCGCGTGGGATAGCGGCTCATGGTCAAGCCATCCGCAGTACGGGAATTGTCGAAGGCCACAATTGCTTGCCTCGCCAGGCGATCTTCATTGGACATTGCGTAAGAAAGTAGCGCCGTGATGCGCGTGTCCCCGACATATTGCAGCTGTTCCCAGTATGGCGAATCCATGTAGGTTTCCCATGCCGAGATGCGCAGCGTTCTGAACGCCATGTCCCACAAGGTTTTGAGCTGAGGATCGTTGGCGGAGAAATCGGCTTTTTGCTCCAGTGGGAAGGCCGTAGACAGGGCGGCTACATCTTCAATCACCACGGTCTCGCCCGCGGCAACGACCTCGATTTGCAAGTATCGCCAGGCCCGCCACCAGAGTGTTTCCAGAGTCCGCGACTGTCCGTCGAGGACGAATTCGTCATACAAACCGACCAGCGTCTTGCCCTCGATCTCGTTGCGATTGCCTTTGGTTCCGTCGGCTGCAAATAGACTCTCAGCATAGTGAATCCGAATGCGGGCACCCCTTCCGTTTGAAACCCGGATACGCGGATAGGCATTCACGATTTCCTTGCGATCCAGCAACACGGTTGCGTTTGCCTTCGCTTCAACGGTCATTCGACCCGCATCAGGAAAACCCCGATCAAGCGCAACACGACCCGATTGCCGAACCACTTTCCCAACCGGAGTTGGAGCTTCCTTCATCGGGGGCAATGGATCGGCCATCAACAGCCAACCATCCGGCGTCATTTCATGGGGATGCCCATCGCGCAGTCCGCGCGGGGTCCCCCGGCCAATGGATACCGCAGGAAACCACGGATGTTGCGGCGAGGCTCGAAGGGAATCCCAGTCCCAGTTCCAGCGGGATGCATCGCGACGTTCGGCAGGACCCGCCGCGTAGAAGAAATGGCGTTCAATGATCGGGCGTTTGCCTTCAAGATTGGAAGTATGACCTCGATCGATCTGCGCTTCCCAGGTCTTGTTCGTATCGAAAACCGAGGTCTCGGGCGTCACGCCCTGCAGAATGAAACCGGTTCTCCGGGTGATCTGCGCCATCGGCCCCTTGAGGCCGAAAGTCCAGACCGTCGCCGCCACAATGTTCTTTCCGGCTTTCAAGAAAGGCGCGATGTCGTAGGTTCGATGGCGCCAGTGTTCGACATCGCTTCGAGAGGGACCGGCTCCCACCCGCTGACCGTTCACGTGTAATACGTATCGAGGATCACCGCTGACGTTTACAAGGACCGCACCCGGAACCGTTTGCAGCTCGACAACCTTGCGAAGGTGAATCACCGTTTCGTCGCGTTCCGGCGCATCCGCCGCGGTGATCCAGGTTGCACGCCAGCTTGCACGTTCGAGGGGGGTCGTCGGATTGGGTGCCCCCGGCGCCGCCGGTTCTACAAAAGAAAATAGAAATGCCAGTGTCGCTAGTAGGGACATATTCAATTCAAAGCGGCGCGCGCGGTTGCGAAACGGGTGCTTCGGGCTGCGAGTGCGCGACCATCCATGGGTGCAGCGGCATTCTTCCCGAGAGATTTGATGCGATCGGCAGCGCTCGGATGGGTCGCGAACATTCCGCCTTTCGTATTCCCCTGCTTCGCGCGCAAGGTCTCTAGATAGGCGACAAACGCCCGCGTGTCGTAACCCGCGTGGGCCATGATGGCGGCACCCACTGCGTCGGCTTCAAACTCCGTGTCACGCGAATATCCTTTCACAAAGATGGCATCCATCATGTCATTCATCGCGCCATCGAAGACCTGCGTCAGTTCGCCGAGCGCAGCCTCGTCGAGCGTAACACTGTTGTTCACCGCTTCCTTGGCGACGCCAGCCCAACGCGACTTTTTGATGCTGCCGAGGGCATGGCCGCGGACCACGTGGGCCACCTCATGCGTGAGAATCGCCGCAAGTTCGTCTTCATTCTTGGCGGCCTTGACGGCGGCCGTGGTGACAAACACATAGCCACCAGGAGCAGCAAAGGCGTTGATGCTGTCGTGCTCGACGACGGTGAAGTGCCAGCCCGCAATCGGCGAGGGTCGATCGCCCTTTCGTTCGGTCTCGGTTGCTGAGGCTGCCAACAATGCACCGACCGCACCCACGTATTGCGTGATGCCCACAAGATCGCCACGCGCGATAGCGTCTGCATCGCGGTAGCGGTAGTCGTGCCGCGATAGCAAGTTCGTGGCCACCGAACGGCCAACATAATATTCGTTCTCGGGCGTCAAATCCTTGTTGGCATCCTGAATGGCCGTGAAGGTTTTCATGAGACCGTCGGGTGTCAGATTCACCGCACATGCCACGAGCGAAACGCACGCGGCGATCATCACACCGTATGACTTCCACCGACGCATCTACTTGCCCTCCGTCGCGGCGTTTAACTTACCCGCTAACTTGCCCGCGCGAGCAAAGGACGCCAGCGTTTCGGGATCGACGCCGAGCTTCTCAATGGCATCCACATGGTGAAAATCGAGTTGGGGATTCTGTTGGCGATATTTGTCCTCGACCTCGGGCGTAAAGCCACGGCCCGCAAGTTCAACTTCCTGACGCGAAGCAACCGGTCCACCGCTGCCGGCCAGGGTCGACAGCTTGACCCGTCCCTCGGTCACGGCGGTGCTGTGAATCCATCCGTCGACAGGAGAGCTGACATGGTACCAACCACTTTTGGCCTCCTTGAAAAGAAGAACCTGACCGCGTGATACGTTAGCCGCGGATGCGCCAATAAAAGAGGACTTCTTCATGACCTTGGCTTGCAAAACGCGCACGGTCAACGCTTCAC
>JAYUPZ010000366.1:0-3666 GCA_043759805.1 Myxococcales bacterium
CCGCACCTCATGAACAATTCGTACGCGGAACCCTTTGCGTCACTTGTTGCCGCGAACCCAAGGTTGATCACCAACAATCGCCTTGGCGGTGACAACCCCGGGGACACCGAAACCCCCGAGCAGTTCATTCCCGCCACCGGATTTGCCGGACGCGACTGGGAAGTCTGTATGACGATGAACGATACGTGGGGCTACAAGAGCGACGACCATAACTGGAAGAGCACGTCAGATTTGATCCACAAATTGAGTGACATCGCCTCTAAGGGCGGGAACTTCCTCCTGAATATTGGGCCCACCGCGCAGGGCGAGATCCCGGCGCCGATCATTGATCGTCTCAAACAGATGGGGAAGTGGATGAAGGTGAACGGGGACGCCATTTATGGGACCACCGCCAGCCCCTTCAACAAGTTGCCCTGGGGTCGTGCGACGACAAAGGTGCAGGGTGGCATCACAACGTTGTATCTGCACGTCTGGAACTGGCCGTCCGATGGCAAGCTTCTGGTTTCCGGCCTGCGTACCCCGGTCAAGAGCGCGACGTTGCTGGCCGGAAAAAAGCGGCTCACAACCCGTGCTGCGGATGGCAGCGTGATCATCGATTTGCCGATGAAGGCCCCCGATTCGATCGCGACCGTCATCAAGCTGGAACTCGCAGGATCGCTCGACGTGGTTGAGATCTTGCCGCGCCAGACAGGCAACGGCAGCGTGTCTCTGGCGGCAATCGACGCCGACCTTCACAATCAACTGGGGACCGATGTCCGTCTCGAGAGCAATCCGGATGGGACATTTATTGGCAACTGGACGGACCCGCGCGCCTCTGCAAGTTGGCAGTTTAGCGTTGAAAAGACCGGAAAATATGACGTGATCGCGGAGTTTGCTGCGGATGTGCCTGCGACTGTTCGGATGGCGGTGGGTACCCAGAAAACCGACGTTTTGACTGCACCCACCTGCGGGCTTCAGACATTCGAGCGACGCAAATTCGGGCAGTTGACCATCAGCACGGCGGGAAAACAGGCGTTGTCGCTTACGCCGCAAGCCAAGGATTGGAAGGCGATGAACCTCCGATCGCTTACGCTGACGCCGGTCGCGCAATAGGTATTGTCGCTACTGGCAGCGAAGTACCTGATTGAAATTCAAACCGGCCTTGCTCATGTAGTCCGCGATCAAAGCGTAAAGCGTTCGCTTTCGCGAAGAATCGCTTTTCGGCTGGACCATGGTCGAGATCGGAACCGAATAGGAGACCAGGGTCAACTGTGGAGGAATCGTACACAATGTTGCCGCGGCGGCGTTGATCCCGATCGATGGGTTGAACGCAAGGGTGATGGTGTCGCTTGCCACCGTCACGCGGGTGCCGCGCTCTTGCTTGGTGGGACTGAGGTTGGTGAACAGTGGACAATAGTACAAAGCGCCAACGTATCCCGTCGGGCTAATCGACAAGCCGTTGTCGAAATCCTCCGGCCAAGATTCCCCAACAAATTCCACCTCGTCGTTAAACCGAATCGCTATGGCCCCAAGATATTCCGTCGCAGTTCCCGCAGGTGGCATGCAAGCGTCGTCACTGATCGATACGACACGAAGCGCATCGCGAGCGTTCTTGGCCAGCTGAATCGTCTGACTGCTCACGACGCCAGCGGTAATGCCTTGCGGCCCAGACAGCACGATCGGCTGGTATTCGGGCACCCCGTAGATGGTGAGCTCGTAAGAAACCCCATAAACCAATTCATTCTGGGCGAGCAAAATCTTTCCCCCATCGAAATTCTTGACCACAGTCCGGGTAAGCAAATCTTCATGGTTGAGCCAACGTGGGGGTTGTGTAGTCATCAAGGATCGCTCGATAAGCGAAACTGCTTGCGGGCGAAACCGTGCCACACCGGCAGCAGGAATAGGGGGCGGCGTGGCCGAGAAGTCGTCTTCGTGTCCGACCGTCAGGGTCAGCGCGGCAGACTGCAGCGCATCGGGAAACAGCTGGGCGTCGACGTGGAATGTTTGCCTGGTGGCACTCTCGGCTATCCCATCCGTCATACGCAACGACGCCGGGATGTCGATGCCCAGATTGTAAGACGCAAACTTGCGATAGCCCATTGCATCGATGGACACGGTGTAGTCCTGCCAGGTTGGCAGTGGCTTTTGTGTTACGAACCGACCGTCTGGCCCGATGAGCGTGGGAATGGCTTTGCCACCAAATGTCAATGTCACCGCCTTCAGTGCCGGGGGAATCAAGCGTTGACCGGAGGCTCCGTCGTAGACAAATCCTTCAAAAAATACCTCGTGCCGGTCAGCGTCCGTGGCCCCCTCCTGGCTACACGCAAGGATCCCCGCAAATCCAGCCAAAAAAACGGAAACCGCCAAAGATTTGGACATCACGATCCCTCCCCGAATTGTTAATAAAACAGACGGGGCGAATCATATAGGCGAATTGCAGCGCTGACGAGAAACGTGCAACACACGCCCTTTAAAGGCTCCCGATCGCTTCGCGCGTGATCTCAAGCGTGCGATCGATG
Source organism: Myxococcales bacterium (assembly GCA_043759805.1). Taxonomy (GTDB): domain Bacteria; phylum Myxococcota_A; class Polyangia; order Fen-1088; family Fen-1088; genus JAWXBF01. Next base: position 2,499 of record JAYUPZ010000366.1, read on the forward strand.
TCCGCCATCGTATGCGCACCGCTGATGCTCGCCTGCTTCGTCGGCAGGGGGAACAAATATACCCCTCGGTTGATGAGCGCAAGGCGGTAACGGGTGTCGAGCGCAAAGTTGTGGCTGTGTTGCAGATCGTGCAGATCAACCGGGATGTGATCCGCGAAATACAGGCACGAGGCAGAAGCATTGCGCGAATAGGTCGCCGTCAATCCCTTCTCCTTGACGATGCCCTCGATGCCTGCCTGCAATCGCACCGCCATCGTTTCGATCTGTTTGTAGATGGCACCGTCGTTGCGGCGCAGAATTTCGAGTGTCGCAATGGCGGCTGCCACCGTAAAGGGATGCGCGTTGTAGGTTCCCGCAATCAACACACGCTTGCTCGGATCCGGCGAATCGAAGAGATCCATCACGTCGGCGCGGCCACCGATGACGCCCATCGGGTAACCGTTGGCCACCGCTTTTCCAAATACCGAAAGGTCCGGTCGCACCTTGCAAATCGACTGGTAGCCACCGAGTGCCGTGCGGAAGCCGGTTTTGACCTCGTCAAAAACCAGCAGACTGCCGTTGTCGTCACACAGTTTGCGAACCGCCTGTAAATAGCCGGGCTTTGGGTGAACGACACCGATGTTTTGCAACACAGGCTCGGTCAGAACGCATGCGATCGGATATTTTGCCATCACAGCCGCGATGGAATCTGCATCATTGAAGTTCACAAGGTGGATGCGTTGCTTGACGCCTTCGGGGATACCTGCCGACATAGCGAAAAATGGATAGTCCGTGTTTTCACGCCGCGGGCCCGTCACCTCGAGCGACGGCGCCACTGAACGCGCGACGTCGTTGTGCCAGCCGTTGTATCCGCCGAGGGTCAAGATGATGTGATCGCGTCCCGTGAAGGCGCGCGACAAACGAATCGCATGGGCCGTGGCCTCGCTACCCGTGTTGGTGATTTGCACCTTCTCCATGGAGGGGACCGCCGCTTTCAAGGCTTCGGCCAGCTCGACCTCCCAGGTGGTGGTTCCGCTGCCCATCAAGGACCAACCTTCGAGCATGGAACGCACAACCGCCCCGTTGATCTCCGGGTGATTGTGCCCGAGGAAATAGGGCGCGAACGCCGCATGGTAGTCGATGTATTCTTTGCCCTCGGTGTCCCAGAGTCGGCTGCCGAGGGCGCGGG
>JAYUPZ010000367.1:0-7676 GCA_043759805.1 Myxococcales bacterium
GCTTCGGCCCAGGGAAAAAGTGCAGAACGCCTCCCTGTTTTTTTCCGGAGGGTGGTGCGATTGGGGGGGAAGGCACGGTAGTCTTTCAGATCCGAACGATCATATAGCCGCTCCTCGGTACCTGGTAGTAGTTCTTCTTCTTTTCATCGATAAAGGCTATCAGATGGGCGGCCTTCTTCGCCTTGTACAACCCGTGGTTGGCGGCAGGCGCAATGTCTTGAACCGCACGAAAGGTGCCGGGCATTGGCATCGATTCAGACCTCCGAACTCTGCCGCCGGGCAGTCGTATTGAAAAGTTCCGCATCGAGGAACCCATCGGGGCCGGTGCGATGGGGGCGGCGTATCGCGCGATCGATGTGTCTCTTGATCGCCCGGTAGTTTTCTGCACTCAAAGGGCAGTCCGAGCAGGGGTTGGCCGGCTTAGTTTCAAATTTTCTGAGCTAGGCTTTCTAAATGACTGCGCAAGCACCGTTGCCTTATCTGGGCCGCCCCTTCGATAACACCTACGCCCGTTTGCCGGAAACGTTTTACACCCGAATCGCTCCGACGCCCGTCCCTACGCCAAAGATGATCGTGTTCAACCACGGACTCGCCGCCACACTTGGGCTGGATGGCCTCCGACTGGACGGACCCGTGGGAGCCGCAGTGTTTTCAGGAAACCAGCTTGCGAGTGGTTCAGAACCCATCGCACAGGCCTATGCTGGCCATCAATTCGGACACTTCACGCGTCTCGGCGATGGTCGCGCGATCTTGCTGGGGGAAGTCCTGAACGACCACGGTCAGCGCTACGACATTCAATTGAAAGGGTCGGGTCCAACACCCTATTCTCGCCGGGGCGATGGGCGTGCTGCGCTTGGTCCGGTGATGCGGGAGTACATCATCAGCGAGGCAATGTATGGTCTCGGCATTCCAACGACGCGCAGCCTCGCAGTGGTTGCGACGGGGGCCCCGGTTTATCGCGAAACTACGGTTCCGGGTGCCATCTTGACCCGCGTGGCGGCGAGCCACATCCGTGTGGGAACATTCGAGTTGTTTGCCGCCAATCGAGACACGGCAGGGGTCGAGGCGCTGGCGGAATACACGTTGAAACGTCACTATCCAGCGCTTGTCGGCAGTGCCAATCCATACCTCCGTTTTCTCGAAGCTGTAATCGAGGCACAGGCCGCATTGATTGCACGCTGGATGCACGTCGGATTTATCCATGGCGTGATGAACACCGACAACATGACCCTGTCGGGTGAAACGATTGACTACGGTCCGTGTGCATTCATGGATACCTACGATCCCGGCACGGTGTTCAGTTCAATCGATCAGCATGGTCGCTATGCCTACGGCAATCAGCCACAAATCGCCCAGTGGAATTTGGCCAGACTTGCCGAGGCGTTGCTGCCGCTCATCGACAATGAACCCGAACTGGCTTTGAAGATGGCCGAGGAAGCCATTAATCGTTTTCCCGAGCAATTTCGCAAGCTGTGGCTAGCGGGCATGCGCGCAAAACTTGGACTTTTGACCGAGGAAGCCGAGGACGGCGCGCTCGTCGCGAAACTCCTGGGGTGGATGAAAGAAAATGAAAGCGACTTCACGAACACGTTTCGGGATCTGTCGTCGGAGGCGCTGCCAGAAGGTTCGTTGTATCGCGATGCGGAGTTTGTGTCCTGGCGCACCGACTGGCAGATGCGCCTTGCCCGGCAACCGGGTGGAAAGCAAGAGGCCGTGCAACGAATGGTCGCGCACAATCCGGCGGTGATTGCGCGCAACCACCGCGTCGAGCAAGCGATTCGTGCGGGCGTGGATGCGGGCGACTTCTCGGTGATGCACGCGCTCGTCGAGGCGTTGCGCTTACCGTACGACGATAATCCGGAGCACATGGAATATCGGGAGCCGCCCGATCCGTCCGAGATCGTGCACCAGACGTTCTGTGGTACCTAACGGCAGATCCCCGCCTTGACCTCGGGTGCGTCCTTGGAAGTGCGTCCGCAAACGCGGCAACGAGCGATCTCGATCGCACCCGCGGGGGCTTCGCCGTCGCGATAGATCTCGGCTGACCAACCCCCGGCGGGATTGGCGTCGACCGCCGTGCAGGAAAGGTTGCGAACGATCGCGTAACACGGTTTATTGGTCGAGGCTGCGGGGTCCTCGGCGTTGTTACACCTGTTTTCGATCAACGTCTCTTCCGTCTGGCCTGTGACCGGATTCGGAACCCGTTGTGACAACTGGCACTCGGGCACGAAGACGTTGTTTGCGCCGTCAAAATCCGAGTCGAGCAAGAGCGACTCGATGCAGCCCGGTTCGACTAAAGTGCCAATGCGCCGAGCGATGTTGGTCAACGCCGGGCCAAAATCGTCTTGGCAGATGCTTTCGATGGATCCGCTCGGACTGCCGTCTGTACCGCGAAACGACTCGATAAACTGCTGCATCCGAAGGGCTGGCGCGGCGGAGGCCTCGCCGTTGGAACAGACGGGTTGAAGGTCGAATTTGTCACCCCTGCGTGCGATGGAATATCGGGAAGACGCGCTGTCGGCCGCCTTGCCCATGATGCCCGAGACGAGGATTCGTTGGGGGTTGGCCTTGAGCCTCTTGATGTCGTTGACGATGTCGTCGACCGGAATCAACTTTCCACCGCCTCTTTCATCTGCAACGCAGTCGGTGATAGCGGTTTGGAAGTCTCCCGCGGTTGGAAAGACACCGTTGCATCGATGCCCCGCAAGGGCGCAGCGGAGGCTAGGCTGTTGTAATTCGGCGGAATACTCGGGGTCGACGAAGAAATCAGATTCGAACGGTGCCGAGCAGTCGTCCTCATCTGTGATGAAGATGATCGCCAAAAAGGCTTCCGGGCGAAGAAACTTGGTGTTGGTCGGTGTTACGTTTTCGTGGAGGGCAAGTCGAGCAGCCTGCAATTGATGTTCGTAGCCACACCCTTCGATCCCGAGGTTTGCCATCTTTGAGAAGACCTCGGCTATGGTTGCACCGCCAACGAAGTTATTCTGTTTTCCTCCGTTGGTTGCGATGATGAACTTGGCGCCCATCTCAAGACCGCTGTCGGTTGGCGGTTTGAACTGACCCCGATCACCCCCAGGAAAGCTACAGGCACTGTTTCCCGGGATGAGGATGTTCCCGGCGCCCACGTTGGTGGATACGACGCCGATGTGAACGTCGGGTAGTCCTCCCCGGATCTTCTGCAATACGTCCATGAACTTCGGGAAATTCTTCCGAAGATTGTCTTGTTCGAGCCGCATTGAATGCGAGTTGTCGATCACAAACAGAATGTCGAGATCGCGGATGGGGTTCACCTCTCGCAAAATTTCAGGCTGGAGTTCGGGCAGCGGCTTTGGTGCCTCAAAATCGTGGGCGGTACTACAGGATGTGATGGCGAGGAACGCGGTGGAGAATCCTACCCATCCCCACAGCTTTCCCGGGTCAAGAGCGGTGTTGCGTTTCGTGGTCATGTCCTTGGCCATCGCAAACGCCGTGCCAGGTGGGTTCACCCGCGGTGGGCGACAGGGCATGGCAGCAGGAAAAAAGATGCCAACCACGTTGGCGGTGCATTTCACGCCGTTGGCTCCTTTTGCTTGCCGGACATCGGCGCTAATATGCGGTCCATGGGATTCAACGAGAGCCTGCGCGGAAAGTGTTTGACCTGCCTTGGACTCGGGGAGGTCGGCAGTTTGAACGGCCCGGTTCGTTGTGGCGATTGTGATGGTTCGGGGCGTCCACCGCGAAGGCATCTGTTGACCGAACGCCGGATTCGCGAGATCGAGGACGCCGTCCGCCGCGACGAAAGCGAAATGGGAACGCAGACCCGCTGGCTCGCCTTTGAGTTGCGGCGAGCGCGCGAAAGCATGATGAAAATATTGACGCTCGTGGCCGATGATCCGAGCAATCCCGCTGCACTACAGAAGATCTGGTACGAGGCCAATGACGTGCTCGGCGTCTTCGAGCCCGAACTTCTAAACGCAACACCTCCCCGCGTTCCCATCGAGACGGTTTAATGGCAATGCTTTCACCAGAATCACGCGAGCGCCGCGAGGCAATCCTGACGCTTTCGAAAATGGGCGCGGCCGCGCTTCTGCCCGGCGTGCTTCCGTCTTGCGCCGCCCAATCTCCGCGAACTGCGTACACCTCGGAAGCGGGAGATCTGATTCGACGCGAAAATGCGCATGCAGGAACCCGCGACTGGTTGCTGCAAAATCCGAAGCTTGATCTTGCGACCAAGTATCGAAGTCCCGGTATCGAGGGATACGCCTCGGCCACGTCGCTTCGTGCGGGTGAAAAACTGGAACTCTTTGTAAGCACGAACCCCGCGTCTTCCTTTGACATCGAGATCTTTCGGATGGGGTATTACGGTGGCCTCGGCGGGCGACTGATGGCGAAGTTGGGTCCCATTCGAGGCCGCGTTCAGGAAGATCCACCGGAAGGCCCAGGCCGTGTGCGCGAGTGTCGCTGGGAAGCTGCGACCTCATTCGCGATTCCGAACGATTGGTGTAGTGGCGTGTACCTCGCGAAGCTACGCGTACCCGCGACCGGTCTCGATAGCTTCATCACATTTGTGGTACGCGACGAACGCCGGGCGGACTACCTGGTCCAGGTCTCGGATACAACCTGGCAGGCCTACAACCGCTGGCCCAAACAACATTCGCTGTACGACGACGGCGTCGATACCTGGTTTTGGGGCGCTGGATCGCGTGTCACGTTTGATCGGCCTTACGGGCGCTACTGTCAGTTTGGGCTGCCGCCGCAATCCCAGGGATCGGGCGAGTTTTTGCTGTGGGAGTTCCCCACGGTATTTTGGCTTGAATCACAGGGATTTGACGCCAGCTACATCTCGAACCTGGATGTTCACACCGATGCCGGAAGCCTGCTGCGCGGCAAAGGTCTGATTTCGATGGGGCACGATGAATACTATTCCTTGCCCATGTTCTACGGATTGAAGGCCGCCATCGATCGGGGTCTGTCGGTGGCATTCTTATCGGGTAATACATGTTGCGGTTTGATGGACGTCGGACCTGCAACCGACGGGCGCCCCAACCGTACTATGAGCCGCATCGATCGCTTCGGACCGCGCGACGAAAAGGGAGACGAGACCTTCATCAAGATGTCGACGCTGCCCCGCACCGCGCCCGACGAATCGTTGCTCGTGGGTGGTCGTAGCACTGGCCCCATCATGGGTGGAGCAGCCTGGATCTGTCGCAAGCCGGAACACTGGCTTTTTGAGGGAACGGGCATGAAAGAGGGCGACGGCGTACCGGGCCTTGTCGGCTGGGAGTTCCACGGGGACCCAGCAACCGAAATTCCAGGTCTTGAAGTTGTGGCTGGTGGTCGAACGGAGAGTTCAGCGGGCCCCGGTGAATACGCGGCGACGGTTTACCCTGGACCTCGAGGAAACATCGTTTTTAACGCTGCGACCTGTTGGTGGTCCGACGGGCTTTCCGAGCCGCCCGGCTATTTGCGTCCGGATGCGTATGAAAAACGCTTTGGCCCCGACCCGCGAATCGCGAAAATTACGCGCAACTTGTTCGAGCGCATGAAACGCAGCTGATTCCACCCGTGCTGGTTGCGTTTTGTTCGCGGCACAACGCGCTTTGAGATGGTATTTTTTTCCGCTGAACATGACCATCTCCGCCGAACTTTCTGCCGCCCTCAAGCACCACCGACAGGACCACTTGCTGGTCCATCTAGAATCCCTCGCGGGGCCCGAGAAAGAGGCCTTTGCGACGCGCCTATCGCAGATTGACTGGGAAGAGCTTGAACATGCGGCAGAACCGCCGGATTTGGCCGAGATTGGTTCAAGCCGTGTCTTTGACTTTGGCGCGCGGGCAACGCGTGCCCCGCAGCTTCGTGAAGTGGGTGAGTCTTGTTTGCAAGCGGGGCAGGTTGCCATCCTGATGGTTGCAGGCGGGCAGGGCACGCGCCTTGGATTAACCGCTCCGAAAGGATGCTTTCCCATCGCACCCCACTCCCACAAAACGATCTATCAGCTACAAGCCGAAAAAGTGTTGTCGCTTTCGCGGCGTTGCAGTCGAAGCGTTCCGTTTCTGGTGATGACCTCGCCGATGACCGATGCCGAGACCCGCGCATTTTTCGCGCAACACCAGAACTTTGGACTGCAATCCGAACAGGTGCGCTTCTTCAGTCAGAACACAGTGCCCAGCCTGGATCTAGAAGGTCGCGCGTTGCTGGCAGGCCCTGGAAAACTTCTGGAAAACCCCGATGGTCATGGCGGATGCTTCACGGCACTCGTGGCGTCCGGTAATTTGGAGCGGCTGCGACGCGAAGGCGTAACACAAATCGTCTACATTCAGGTGGACAACATCCTCGCGCCAGTTGACGACGTAGAGCTGATTGGCCTGGCCACGATCGAAAAAGCCTGTGTCGTGACAAAAGTTCTGGAGAAAGCCCATCCGGATGAAAAGTTGGGACACCTTGTACGCGTTGGCCGTGCCGATCGCATCGTCGAGTACACCGAGGTGACCCCGGCGCAGGCCCGTACGCGCAATGCATCGGGCGAACTCATCTACCGCTGGGGCTCGCCTGCGATGCATTGCTGGAGCGTGGCGTTTCTGGGACTCCTCGCCGATCGCGGTTACAAGTTGCCGTTGCACCGCAGTTCCAAGCCGCTCAAGGCCTGGACTGCTTCCGGTGTTGTGGAGACCCAGGGATGGAAGAGCGAACGGTTTATTTTTGATCTGATCCCTGAGGCCACTGTCAGCGTGGGCCTTGAGATCAGCCGTGACGATGAGTTTGCGCCTGTGAAAAATGCGAGTGGCGATGACAGTGCCTCGACGGCCGTTGCGCTGGCCCATCGTCAGTATGTGCGTTGGTTGCAGGCGGCCGGTGTTGCGGTTGAGCTGTCCGAATCGGCCCGAGTTGAAATCGGTCCTCTGTTTGCAGCAACCGAAGCACAGTTCTTGAAACGCTGGGATCGGCGTTTTGAAAGTTTGCAAGACGATCTAAATTTACAGGCGTAGACAACTACGCTTCGCCGCGTGCGATCCGGCGATCTTGCAAGTCTCTCTGGATGACATCGAGTTTACCCGCGTCCAGTCGATAAACCTGAATCACAACAGCCGATAAGAGGGCGCAGACGCCCGGGATGATGCTGGTGAGGAGCAAGATGCCGTTGAGCGCCTCGGCAGACTGCAGTTGATTGGGAACGTATCCCGTCAGTGTCAGGAGCAAGCCCACCACCCACTGCGCGACTGCGCCGCCAAACTTCACACCGAAGGTGGCTGCGCTGAAGATCAGCGCCGTGGCACGACGGCCATTCTTCCATTCCGAAAAATCCGCCGAGTCTGCGTACATTGCCCAGGTGAGCGGCGATTTCGGACCGAGGGCAAACGAAATGGCCACGGAGATAATCAACATCGCCGCCACGTTTTCCGGGGGTATAAAGTAAACCGTGATACATAACACGCCCACCACCACCATGCAGATCGTGAAAAGCTGCTTCTTCGTGAAATAGCGCAAGAAAACGGGCGTCAATGCGGCGCCGATGGTCAACGGGATCGTGGTCAGGGCGAGCGCCCACTGCGTGAGATCCTCGCGATGCATGTAGTACTTGAAGAGAAAGGCGGTGGTTCCGCCTCGGATTGCAATCGTCAACATGACGATAAAGCCAATGAAGAAAAGCAACATCCACGGGCCGTTCCGGAACAGATCGGCCACGTCCTGTTTTGCCG
>JAYUPZ010000368.1:0-3663 GCA_043759805.1 Myxococcales bacterium
CGCAAGGCGGGCCATTGATGCATGTCATCGCCGCCAAGGCAGTCGCGTTCAAAGAAGCGCTTGAGCCCGAGTTCAAAACCTATCAAAAACAGGTCGTCGTCAATGCACGTGCCATGGCCAAGGTTTTTATGTCTCGCGGCTTTGACATCGTCTCGGGCGGGACCGACAACCACCTGATGCTCGTGAGCCTGATTGCCAAAAACCTTTCCGGCAAAGATGCCGACGCTGCGCTTGGCAAGGCCAACATCACCGTTAACAAGAACTCGGTTCCGAACGATCCACGCACACCGTTTGTTACCTCGGGCATTCGCGTTGGCACCCCCGCCGTCACCACCCGCGGTTTCAAGGAGGCCGAGGTCACAACGCTCGCCGGGTGGATGTGTGACATCCTCGATGATGTGACCAACGAGGCCACCATCGCGCGCGTCAAGAGCCTGGTGCTTGAACTGAACGCCAGGTTTCCGGTTTACGCGTAGTTCGGTTGATCCAAACCACAAGCGCCACGGCCACGAAGGCCAATCCCAGCGCAAGCCCCCACCACAGACCACGCAAGCGCGCGCCCGTGTGGAACGCCATCCAGTAAGCCATCGGCAACGCCAAAACGTAGTACCCTACGAAGTTGAAGATGGCCGAAGGGCGGGTTTGCGCCATGCCGCGCAGGATCCCACTACCCACAACCTGCAATCCATCAAATAACTGGAACGCCGCAGCGATTGGAAAGATCGACACGGCAAGGGCTGCCACCGCAGGTTCCGCGCCGAACATGGCCGGCAACTGGTGGCGAAACACCAAGAAAATCGCCGCCGAAAGTCCCATCACGCCCGCACCCAACCACAGACTGAGCCGAGCATTTCGAATCGCGCCGGGGATGTCGCCCGCTCCGATCAAGTTGCCGACCCGCACCGATGCACCCATCGAAAGGCCGAGCGGAACCATGAATGCGAGTGCTGCCAGATTCAGAACAATCGTGTGTGCACCAAGCTCCATCGCACCAAGCTTGCCCGCAATCAGCGTCGCGAATTGGAATGCCCAGGCCTCGAAGCCAAATTGCAAACCGATGGGAAACCCAAGCAGCAGCAGCTTGTCAATGGCGCGCGGTTCAAAAGCCCTTCGCGTCCACGGGATCCACGCTTCGCGGTGCAGACCCGTTCCGAAGGTCAATGACATCAGGGAAGCCGCAAGTACGAGTCGCGTCGCAGCGCCCGCAATGCCCGCGCCCTCAATGCCCATCGCAGGAAAGCCCCAGTGTCCAAACACGAGAAGCCAGTTGAAAAGAACATTGAGAAGATTCGCCAAAAGCACAGCCCAAACGTAGGGCGCCGAAATACCACGGCCCGCCAGGTACAACCGGTTCACGTTGAATAGAAAGAACGCCCACAGGGTTGGCACCTGAACTGAAACGTATTTCCCTGCCATTCGTGCCAATTCCGGATCCTGACGGAAGAGGAGCAATGCGGGTTCTGTCAGCAACCACAATATCGAGGCCGGGATAGAAAGTAAAAACGCGAGCACCATACCGCGTTGAAATGCGAGCGCGACACCTTCGGGTGATCCCGCGCCGTGTGCTTGGCTTATCAAGGGATCCACACTCATCGAAACACCGAGAATCATGAAGAGCACCGCGTGGCTCCAGGCGTGGCCAAGCGACGCGGCTGCGAGCGCCGTATTGCTGATGTGCCCCACCATCATGGTGTCCACCACGCCAATCATCATCTGACCGAGTTGAGAGGCAATCAGCGGCAACGAAAGCGCCAACAGACGCCGGAGATCGTGTAACACGCGCGTTATTTCTGTATGTCACACCCGCGTCGAGGTTCGATCGCTAGGCAGGCGTGATGTAGCCGTCGGCAGTCAGAAGCTCGGCGGTGAGGATCGCGCCACCAGCTGCACCACGAAGGGTATTGTGTGACAGACCCACGAACTTGTAGTCGAAAACGCTGTCCGTGCGCAGGCGACCAAGCGTGATGCCCATGCCCTTGCCGGCATCCCGATCCAGCCGTGTCTGTGGTCGATTGTCCTCTTCGAAATACGTGAGGAACGGACTTGGTGCACTTGGCAAATCGAGTTCCTGGGGTCGCCCCTTGAAGTTGCGCCAGAGCGAAAGGATTTCGTCCTTCGAAGGCCTCTTCGCAAATCGAACAAACACCGCGACCATGTGGCCATCCGAAGCGGGCACACGAATGCATTGAGCCGTGAAGTTGGGCTCAACCGCGTTTTCAATTTTGCCTCCTGCGATGCGGCCAAAAATTTTCAGCGGCTCACGCTCGCTCTTTTCCTCTTCGCCGCCGATGTAGGGAATGACGTTGTCGACCATCTCGGGCCAGGTTTCAAACGTCTTACCGGCACCCGAAATGGCCTGGTACGTACACACCGCGATGTCCTTGGGTCCGAAACCCATCAAAGGTGCGATCGCGGGCACGTAGCTTTGCAGTGAACAATTCGGCTTCACCGCGATGAAACCACGTTTGGTACCAAGACGCTTGCGCTGGAACTCGATGATTGCGGCGTGATCGGAGTTGATCTCCGGGATCATCATCGGCACGTCAGGCGTCGAACGATGCGCAGAGTTGTTCGACACGAGCGGCACTTCATGACGCGCGTAATCTTCTTCAAGCTTGCGGATCTCTTCTTTGCCCATGTCGACGGCACAGAAAACGAAATCCACCTGTCCGGCGATCGACGCAATGTCGGATGCGTTGCCGACCGTTTGGTTCGCAACGGTCGACGGGATCTGCGTGCTCATCGCCCAGCGCGTGCCAACGGCTTCCTTGTAGGACTTGCCGGCTGAGTTCGGGCTGGCCGCGACGACCGAGACGTCGAACCATGGATGCCCTTCCAGGCAGGAAATAAAGCGCTGGCCGACCATGCCGGTCGCGCCGAGAATTCCGACTTTCAATTTTTTATTCATGGACAAGCTGCTCCGGACGCCAACGTCCCAAAGGTAGGGGATCGGCGTTCTGTGTCAAGGCGAGTGACGGCAAAGCAACCGCCCGCAGCTGCAAGTGACAAGCCATTGGCGCTGATCTCGGAATCGGCCGCTTCCGCCAACGTCGGAACCAAGTTAACCTCAATCCAAGACTGGAAAATATGCGCGTTCTACTCCTCACGGCGCCGATGGTGCAGCTCAACACGCCCTATCCGGCGACGCCGTATTTGACCGGGTTTTTGCGCAAGTGGTTCCGTGACACCGAACGTTCACATTTGGTGGCGCAAGCCGATCCCGCCCTCACCCTGTTCCTCCGATTGTTTTCGGGGAAAGGAGTTGCTCACCTCGCGGACGCAGCGGCGAAAGTCCCGAATCCGCAGCCCCACGTCGCAAAATTCGTGGCCGCGGCTGGTCGTTATGTGGAAGCCGCCGATTGTGCCCTCCGGTTTTTGCAGGGTAAGGACCCCACCCTCGCCCACCGCATCGCGGGTCGCGATTTTCTGCCGGAGGGGCCTCGCTTCGCGCCCCTCGACGAGGTCGGAGATTCGGACGATCCCCGGGACGAACCGCTCTTCATGGGCTTTGGCAATCTGGGTGTTACGGATTGTGCGAAACATTTGGCGAGCCTCTTCATCGATGATCTTGCCGACGTCATTCGTGACGTGTTGGATCCGCGCTTTGAACTGTCTCGTTACGGCGAAAAATTGGCAGCATCCGCTCCCACCTTCGACGAGATT
>JAYUPZ010000369.1:0-3660 GCA_043759805.1 Myxococcales bacterium
GGATTGTCGTCGCGCCAGTGCTCCTTACCCGGCTCAAGCCCGAGGGCAGCCATCTGCTCCAACTCATACTTCTTCAATTCGGCGTCGACATCGACATCCGCCGTAACCGGTTCGGTAACGATGGGAAGTTTCTTGTTGCTGATCTTCTTCTCAGGCGTTGCAATCGTTTCCACGGTAAGAACCTCCACACGGTTTAGACACGAGCCATGACTTCTTGATCATCGACCATTTTCTTGATGCCCACACGGATAAGGCCAGCATCCTTGGCTGCCATCTCGGCCGGTTGAACTTTCGGCCGATTGGCCTCCACCCGACGCGAGTATTCGCCAATTTTCGCCTTCGTCTCGTTGATTGAGGCCTCCAAGGCAGGATCTTGCTGCTGGCGCGCTTGCAGTTGACTGCGCTTAAGTTGCAATAGCGAGAGTCGCTTTTCCTCCATCCGGAACTTCAACTCATCCTGACGATGCCCCGTATCTTCAAGGCGCTCCTCATGCAACTTGAGCGAGTGTGCGTAGGTCTTCACACGGATCTTGATCGATCCACCCGGCTTGTTCGCATCGATGTCGTGCAACGCAGAATACGGCGTGGCCGACGACGAAATAATGGAATCAATCAGCCCGTAGGTCGGCGCGTCGTGTCCACACTTGAACGAAGATAGATCGAGCACCACCACGTTCGGATGCCGCGCTGCAAACTTTGCCGCCCAAACTTTTTGCACCGAGTTGGCGGAATAGTTCTCCGGCCAAACGTCCTGCACTTCAAGCGGGCCCTCAATACGCCCGGCCTTGATATCACTCTCGAAGAAACGATGCAGCCATTTCGGATCCTTCGGTATCGAACGCATCGACAAGATGGGATACCCGAGCACTTGAAACTCTTCGAGCACACCGTGGTTCAACCCCGGATCGGAGTGATAAGGCCGCCCGATCATCAACACCGCGACACGATTTTCGTCCTCGACGGTTTCAAGCATCGCGAGGCCCTTTTTCTGTAGATCCGCGTCAAGGATCTCCATCGCCTTCCAGCCCTGGTTACAGGCAAAATCGCTCTCGTCCTCCGTGATGTTGAGCAGGGGACCCCAGGCCTCGAACAGTTGCCGCTTGAGTAACGACGGCTCGGTAAAGGTGAGCGCCGGATCAACAAAGGTGATGCCGCGCTCGGCAAAGAAATCGGTTTCCTTCGTGAAAGCCGCCTTCATGACTTCGGGTGCCCCGGCAACGATCGGGCAAGACGCGGTGTCCATCAGCTTGTTGAGCCCTGGCGGAACGTGTGTCACGCAAGGGAAGAAAATGTGCTGGAGCTTCTTGCCGCCATCTTCCGCCGACTTGTCTTTGTCGTGGTGGTGGAAGATCAAATTGTGGATGTGCGCCTGCGCGACCTTCGATGGGTAACACGGATCGATTGAACCGTACTTGCCACCCTCTTGCCACATTTCCTCGGTGGTGTTGTCGGAAAACACCACGTTCTGCTTTTGAACTCCCAACGTTTCCAGGTACGTCCGTATGAACGGTGCCAACGTCCAGTTGTTGAGTACTTTCGGAATCCCCACGCGTATCGATCGTCGCGCGTCCCAGGCCGTCGCATCGGAACGCTGGAATTTGCGCTGAAAATTCCGCCTTTTGACTCCCCCGAAGGTTTTGGTCACCTCGACATCGGTGATGATCTGGGTCGCCTCGGGCATCGGTTCGGAATCGTAGAAGTGGCGGAAGGCCTGCTTCGATTCGTAGTCCACCAAGTTGGGAAACTCCTTCATGAGTTTCTTGCGTTCTTTGGCGAGCGCGATCATCGCGTCTTCCGACTCAACAGTCCCCTTCTCGCAACTAAACCCCGAGATGTAGCGCGAGGTACGTCCATCCGGCGTCTTCGTATCGATGAACGTCCGTGCGCAAAGGTTCGGACAGAAGTGACAACGTGTTGTCTCGTCGTTGACAGCCTGAAACTCCAGGTTAATGGCAGCATCGATGCCAATGAAAGTGGTGTGACCTTTGCGCATCACCACGCGCCGGGTCTCCATGGCGGCCCCAATTGCCCCCGCTTCACCGGTGTGCGGATGCACGTAGACCTCGGCGCCAGGTACGCGTGCTTTGATGTAGTCGACCTGCGCCTTGAGCGCCGCGAGATTGTGTTGCGTTCCACCCTGTAGTACGAACTTTTTGCCGAGTTCAGCCATGCGAGGGATCTGCACCACGTACTGCCAGACATTCTTCGGTAGCACCTGCGCCAGGCCCGCGAGCAGCTCCTCTTTTGAAAAGCCCTCTTTCTGGAAGTTGACCCGGTCCGAGTCGAGAAACACAGCACAGCCGTAGCTGAATTTCGGTGACAGCTTGGCCTCGAACGCCACATCCGCGTAGTCGGTCACCTTCACGCCAAACTGATCGGCCATCGCTTGCAACAGCATGCCGTTGCCAGCTGAACACTGGTTCGACAGACGGAAGTTCTTGATGTCACCGTTCTGCATGAACAGGACTTTGATGTCCTGTCCGCCGATATCGCACACGACGTCAATGTCGCCGAAGTAGTGAGTTGCCGACATCATGTGGGCCACCGTTTCGACGATGCTGGTGTCGGATTTCACCGACTCCTTAAGCACATCCGCCGCGTATCCGGTGGCGCCAAATCCCATCACTTCCATCACCGCACCCTGATCGGTGACGTACTTCTTGAGGCCCGCCAAGATCTCCTTGGTATCGGCGATTGGATTGCCCTTTGAGAGCATGTATGACTTCTTGAGCAGCGCTCCGTTGTCGTAGTCGATCAACACCGCCTTGGAGGAGGTCGAGCCGCCATCCATACCTATGACCACGCGAACCACCTGGCCGTGAGCAAAGGATGCGTCTTCAAATTTCGGAATCGCGTAAAGCGTTTTAAACTCTTCGAGTTCGCCCTTCCCCTTGTCGTCACCCTGTGTGAGCAGGGGCGGGCCAGCGGTTTCACCAAGGCGCGCCGCGCGGCCATGCAAGATGAAGTCGCGCAACTTATCCATGCCGCGGTACAGACCAATGTCGGCATTTTCGTAGAGGCCGTACATGACCGCGCCGAAAGCCGCGTAGTACTGGGCGTTCTCGGGAACAATGATGAGCTCGTCGATCGGAACATCTTTCGGATAGGCGTAGCCTCGATCCCGCCAGGTTTCCGGAATGCGCTTGCGCCAGCAATCGCGCAAGAACGGCAGGTAAGTGTTGGGTCCGCCAAGCAACAAGACCTTGTGCCTCAACGTATTGCCGCGGGTAAGCACTGAAAGGTTCTGCATCACGATCGCGTCGGCCAAAGAGTTCATGATCTCGAGCGAGGGAATGCCGCTTTTAACCAGGTTTACAATATCGGTCTCGGCGAATACGCCGCACTTGGCTGCGACGTGGTGCAACTTGGAATCGTCGAAGCCGATCTTGACGACCTCTTCGTTCGGCAGGCCAACCTTGATGACACATTTGTCGATGGTGGCGCCGGTCCCCGAAGCACACTTGTCGTTCATTGAGGTGATAGCGGTCTTCTGGCCGGTCTCCTCGTTTTTCTTGAAGATGATGATCTTGGCATCCTGACCGCCAAGCTCGCACACCGATCCCACGTCCGGATGCAGGGTCTCCACTGCAAGCGTGACCGCGTTAACTTCCTGAACGAACTTCGATCCCAGGTGCGGACCGATTGGAGAACCGCCTGAGC
>JAYUPZ010000370.1:0-16583 GCA_043759805.1 Myxococcales bacterium
CGATCAATACCTTCATCGCCTTGAACTTGAGCTTGGCGTCATCACGAAGATGGATTTCTCGGGCTACTTCCTCATCGTCTGGGACTTCATCAGTTTCGCGAAGAAGAATTCCATCCCCGTTGGTCCAGGTCGCGGCTCGGGTGCAGGATCGCTCGTCGCCTATTCGTTGCGCATCACGGACATTGATCCCATCGAGAACAAGTTGCTGTTCGAGCGCTTTTTGAATCCCGAGCGCGTCTCGATGCCGGACTTCGACATCGACTTTTGCATGAACCGTCGCGACGAGGTGATTCACTACGTCTCGGACAAATACGGGAAGGACAACGTCGGGCAAATCGTGACGATGCATCAGCTGAAAGCGCGTAGCTGTATTCGTGACGTGGCCCGTGCGCTCGGCTTACCTGTGGCAGAGGCCAACAAGGTCGCCAGCATGGTGCCCGAGCCCGTGCAGGGCAAATCCCCGCCAATCGCGGAGGCGATCGAGCAAGAGCCGAGGTTGAAAGAAGCCTACGAGGGCGAATACCGCGAGTTGCTGGAAACCGCGATGGTGCTTGAAGGTCTTAATCGACACGCCGGAAAACATGCGGCCGGCGTCGTCATCGCAGAACTACCGCTTTGGAACTACGTTCCTTGTTTCAAGCCGGCCAGCGAAGAAGGCATCGTCACCCAGTTCAACATGACCGACATAGAGAAGGTCGGCCTCGTCAAGTTCGACTTTCTTGGTCTGAAGACGCTGACGGTTATTCAAACGGCGCTGGATCTCGTCAACCGTGAGAAACAGTTATTGGGGCAGGAGCCCGTCGACATCAGTGCGATTCCGCTCGAGGATCCTGCTGTTTACGGAATGATCTCGCGCGCGGACGTGACGGGCGTGTTTCAGCTCGAGTCGTCGGGCTTTCGTGAACTGTTAAAAAAACTAAAGCCCGATTGTTTCGAGGACATCGTTGCCGCGGGTGCTCTGTATCGTCCTGGTCCGCTTGAGGGCGGCATGGTGGACGACTTCATCGAGCGCAAGCATGGTCGTCGCAAGGTTGAATACGCGCACAAGTCGCTTGAATCGATCTTGAAGGACACCTACGGCGTCATCGTCTATCAAGAGCAGGTCATGCAGATAGCGTCCGCCATGGCCGGTTACTCGCTCGGCGGCGCTGATCTTTTGCGCCGCGCGATGGGCAAGAAAAAGCACGAGGTCATGGTCAAGGAAAAGGAAAAGTTCCTGACCGGTGCCAAGGATCGTGAAGTCGATGCCGGAATCGCAGAGGGTGTCTTCGATTTGATGGCCAAGTTTGCCGGATACGGTTTCAATCGAAGCCACTCTGCCGCTTACGGTCTCTTAACCTATCAAACCGCCTATTTAAAACACTATTTTCCAGTCGAGTTCTTCGCCGCGTTGATGACCTGCGACAAGGACTCCACAGAAAACGTCGTAAAGTTCATTTCCGAGGCGCGCGAGCAGGGGATCGTGGTTGAACGCCCGGACGTGAACGAATCGGACGCCAACTTTACGGTCGTGGAGCTCACGGTAGCCGAGGGGGAAAAAGCGGGACCGTCGCGAAAATCGAAGAGCGGTCAGACGCATCAGACAACGACCGGCGGACGAAAAGGCATTCGGTTCGGACTTGCAGCGGTCAAGGGCGTCGGCGAAGGTGCAGTTGAAATCATTCGACAGGTTCGGGAAGCCGGTCAGCCGTTTGAGACCGTGTACGACTTTTGCAATCGCGTTGACCAGCGCAAGGTAAACCGAAAAGTCGTCGAAGCCCTGGTAAAATCGGGAGCCTTCGATGGCATCGCGGAAAAGCGCAGCGTTGCGCGTTCGATGATTTTCCGGGCCATCACGCCCGCTCTCGAGCGTGCGGCCTCGTCGCAGAGGGAACGCGATAGTGGGCAGATCAGTTTGTTGGCGATGTTGAGTGGCGATGGAGGTGGTACGAATGCTGTCGAGCCCGTCGATGATTCGTATGCCGATGGTGTGGACTGGAAACCGCTCGAGCTGCTCGCTTTTGAAAAAGAGAGCCTGGGCTTTTACATCAGCGGCCACCCGCTTGACGGTTACAAAAATGAGGTTCGGCGTTTCTGCAACGCGCTGACGACGAATGCGACCGCCCGTGGTCCGCGCGCCGAAGTCACGATTGCGGGTGTCGTCCTCGACCTTCAGGAGCGACAGGCCAAGAGCGGCGGAAAGTTTGCCTTTTTCAAGCTGGAAGATCAGCACGGGCAGATCGAGTTCATCGTTCGCACTGCCAAGCTCACGGAGTATCGCGAAGTCTTACAAAACGGCGAGCCATTGATGGTACGTGGTACGGTAGACACGCCCTTTGGCGATGGCGCCGAAGTCAGGCAGCGATTGCTTTTCAACGATGCACGCCCGCTTGCGTCGATCCGTCTCGAAAAAAGCAAGCTGGTTGAAATTCGTGTGGATGCCAATACCGTGAGCGAAACCGCTCTGGAATCCCTGGAAGTGCTGCTGCGCCAGCATCAAGGTCCGTGTCGAACACGCATCGTATTTGAAATTCCGGAACGCAGCCGCACATTGCTCGAACTCGGCTCGGAATACAGCGTCAATGCCAATGACGATCTCCTGTCGGGGATCGAACAGCTTTTTGGCACCCATTCAGCCGTCCTGCACTGAGTGGCGAAAAAAAATCCGGTCGCGCAACGGAGGGTTGCGCGACCGGATTTATAGTGCGCAGCTGCGGGGCCGCGCCTTCGACGTTTCGTATTACAGAAACTTGGTTTTGCCCGGGACTGGAACCGGCGGCACCGGCAACTTGCCAAAGGCGAGCTCGGCCGGCATCAAGGACTCTTGCGAGTTCAATGCCTGTTCCCAGGTAACGCGCTGACCGGTGTAGGTGGCCATGCGTCCCATGATGGCGGTGAGGTTGCTCTCCGCCCCGCGACGCAATTCATTGTACGGTTTGCCGGTCCGGATGGCAGCGATGAGGTCGGCGTGTTCTTGCTCGTACGGACTTGTCTTTCCCTCGAATTTCCACTTCTTTTTGCCCGTGATCTCGAACTGCGAGTTGTCGGCGTGGGCCTGGCCCGTTGCGCCCTGGAAGTGTTCGGAAACCGAGTTTACACATCCCAGCATCTGTCGACACATCGACAGGGCGTGGATATCGCCCGGGTACTCGAAGTCGATGGCAAAGTGATCGTAGATGTGGCCGAAGGCTGGATCGACGCGCTGCTGGCGTCCGCCCATGCCGACCGCTGCGACGGGATTCTTTCCAAGCACCCAGTTCACCACGTCGATGTTGTGAATATGTTGTTCATTGATGTGATCGCCGGACAACCAGTTGAAGTAAAGCCAGTTGCGCAGCTGCCACTCCATGTCGGTCCAGGACTTCTCGCGCGGTTTCATCCAGAGCGCGCCCTGATTCCAGTAAGAACGAGCGCCGACGATTTGGCCGATGGCGCCCCCTTTGAGGCGTTTCACCATCTCAATGTATCCGGCATGGTGACGGCGCTGTAGACCCACACCGATCGATAGTTTTTTCTTGTCTGCCTCGTCGGCGACCTCGAAGAGCGTTCGAATGCCGGGACCGTCGACTGCCATTGGTTTTTCAGTGAAAACGTGTTTTCCAGCGGCGATCGCAGCCTTCAGTTGCATCGGGCGAAAGCCCGGCGGTGTCGCGAGGATGACGTAGTCGATATCCGTCTTCAGCACCTTCTCGAAGCAGTCCCAACCCGAGTACGCGTGCTCGTCGGTGACGGTCAAACGATCTGCCAGCTTGTTGCCAGAAAATTGTTTGCGTGCGGCAGCAAGCCTGTCGGGAAACAGATCGCCCATGGCTACCAGTCGTACGTTTGGTGTCGATTCGATGGCGTCTTCTGCTGCGCCCGAACCGCGGCCACCGCATCCGATGAGGCCGATGCGCAATTCGTCAGATTTGCCGGTGCCGGCGATGGCACGCTTGATGCGTCCGAGTCGGGTTGCCACCATGGCTCCGACGCCGACCGCAGCGCTGGTTTTGACCACCTCGCGGCGGGTCAACCAGTCAGCGAGCTTGCCTTTGTTCTTGTCGTTCATGTACCGAGGCCTCCGTGGGTTCAATTCAATGGGACAGGGATAATTCAGTGAGTTACAGACTTTGCTTGACGATACGAGAGCGGAATCCCTTGAGTTCAGGGTACTCATCAGGGACGTGAACAATGCGGAAGCCGACGTCTGTCGATTCCGTATGCCACCAAATGCTGCGGGGATTCTGCGGATCTTGTTTCGACCACCACGGCTCCGAAAAGCGGCGTGCCGAGCAGCGCAACGCATCGGGTTTGTCTTTCCAGCCGCCGCCGCGCACCACGTGTGAGAAACGTTTCTCGCCCGGTGCGACGAATCCAAGTCCGCCGGCGGTCGCCTTGACATAGGCGTCTGCGTCGTACTGATCGATCACCCACTCGGCCACGTTGCCGTGCATATCAAGCAGACCCCAGGGGTTCGGCTTTTTCATCCCCACAAGATTGGGGCGTTTCTTGCTGTTTTTAACGTACCACGCGACTTCGTCGATGCCCTTGCTCTTGTCGCCGAAGCTATAGGCAGTGGTGGTGCCAGCGCGGCAGGCATATTCCCATTCAGCTTCGGTGGGCAGACGGAGTTTTTTGCCAGCAGTGGAGGAAATCCAGCGGGTGAATTCGTTGACCGCGTGAACAGTCAGTGCGATCGCAGGTTGTTTGCCATCGCCGAATCCGAAGGTCTCGTCCGCGTACGGAGGGGTGGGGTAGGTGATGGCATCGACGGTGTCATCCTTGTCGGTACCGTCAAGCAGGCGTTCCATGCCGATGTCGAGAAAGGCTCCGTAGGCTTCCCAGGAGATTTCCGTCCGACTGATGTAGAACGGTCGAATCGTCACACTGTGCTGTGGCCCTTCGTTCTTCTTCCGGCCCTTCTCCTTGGCAGGGCTGCCCATCTGAAACGTACCACCGGGAATGGGGACCATCTCGACGGTCACGTCGGTGCCGGGGATCTTCAACTTGAACGGGGTCGGTGCATCGGCCTCGGCGACGCCGGCGGCAAACAGCGACAGCAACGTGTAGGCGAAAACAGGATGTTTGAGTGGGGTCATCTTGGATAGGGGTTCTGGAGTATAGACGGATGGCGATCCGCTCACATTCAGGGTCCCCTCGTCAAGTAAGACCGGCTACCGGATCACGTTCCGCGCCAGAATCGGATGGGGCCAGTGTCACAGTGGATAAATTGCGAATGGGGGTAAAAACCGACGCCTCCCATGCGCAACGTTCGTACAAATTTCAACAGGTCGGGGGTCGCGATGCCGTGGATGCGAAAATCGACGGCCCGGCCAAGGCAGTGTTGGCTGTTCTCCGCCACCTGTCGGCCTTTCTTGCGGAGCATCAGGTTGTATTTCGGTGAGCGGTATCCGGAAACGACGTCGATACGGGGCGCGCCGAAATGATGGGCTGCGGACAACAGGGCCTGTACCAAATCGCCGTCCATGTCGGTGGCTTGATTGGTGAAGTGGTCACGCAAAAAGCTATCGAAGCGATGGGCTAGATTGTCACCGGGCAAAAGCGGCAATGCCTCTCGCGTTTTCAGGTTGAATAGCGTCACCACGGGGGTGATCCGCGATCCGGGCGGCGAGGGGGCAACCTTGTTCTTCGGGTCGCGTTTGGGTTTTCGTATTCGATGAAGTTCCGCCTGAAACACCGCGTCAGAGAGGTGAATGTTCGGGCGCGTGCCCTTTTCCTTTAACCACCGCTCCTTTTTGGACAGACCGGTTGCGTCAACGGAATCGGCCGAGGGTACCGGTAGGGCTCCAGGGGTGAAAACGTTGATAAGAAGCAGGAAGGTGGCAATCACGGGGACTTATTGGATTGTAGCGCCGAATGACGAGACTCGAAGGCATGACTTGGGGCAACGAAAGTCATATCGGCGACGGTTCAGTGCAAAAAGGGATCCCCAAGGGGGGGATTCTGTAGCAATCTGCCAAGAAACTCGGGGCGGCGTGTCGTCGCCTCTGTCCTATATGGAGAATTGGTAGATGAAAAGAATTCTGACGCTCATGGGTGTTTCTCTTCTTTCGGTCGCTGCGGCCTGCAACTCGGATAGCGGCGGCGGTGGAAAAAAAGGTGGAACCGGTGGTGGAAACCAGGGTGGTTCGGCTGGCGACGCCGCTGGCGGATCGGCTGGCGACAACGGTGGTGGGACAGGGGGCAAGGCCACCGGCGGAACTGGCGGTAAAGCATCCGGTGGAACGGGTGGCACGGCGGCCGGCGGAACGGGTGGTACGGTTGTCGGTGGAACAGGTGGTACGGTTGTCGGCGGCACGGGCGGTACGGTTGTGGCTTTTCCAGCCGGCTCGCTCGCTGCGAAGCTTTGCAGCGCAAGCACTGTCTACCCGGCACCTTTTGCACCGGCCGGTATTGACGCAACACTTGTGAAGGATGGCCTCAAGGGCGCAGAAGGTCCGGTTTGGGTTGACGCTGACAAGGCGCTCTACTTCTCCGAGATCAACCGCGCAAGCAACGCCACCGAGCTTGCAAGCTCATCTGCAATTCAGAAGTACACACCAGCCAACAACATGTTTAGCGTTTGGGTTGCAGAAAGCGGTTCCAATGGCCTCGCGCTCGACAAGGACGGCACGAGCATCATGGCGGCCACGCACGATCAACAGGATATCTCGGCATTCAAATTGTCGGACAAGTCGCGCACGAACAAAGGGTTTAAGTTCGAGAACAAGAAGTTCAATGCCCCCAACGACATCACGGTCCGCTCGGATGGCACCATCTACTTCACGGATCCAGCCTGGCAGCTTGGCAATCGGACACGAACGCAGGATTTCGAGGCTGCCTATCGTGCAAATCCCGCAGGCGTTGTGTCGTTGATTATGGACAACTCTGATTTCATGCTCGGCAAGGCCAACGGTATTACGCTTTCTCCGGATGAAAAGACCCTGTACGTCGGTGGTGATACCAAGGTGGTCTGGAAGTTCGAGGTAAACACCGATGGATCGACCAAGGCGGGCGTGAAGTTCGCCGCGCTTGCCGGATCGTACTCGGATGGAATGGGGGTGGATTGCGCCGGCAATCTGTACGTCACCTCGACAAAAGGCGTTGAAGTCTTCGACAAGGCCGGCAAGGCGATTGGCACCATTGCCACGAAGAAAGGCGCGACCGCTTGCTCGGCATCAAACGTTGCCTTTGGTGGCGAGGACCACAAGACCCTCTTCATTACCGTCGAAGGTTGCGATCAGAAGGCGCTCTACAAGGCAACCATTGCGGTGCCCGGCATGCCGTACTAACGGTCACCGGTAGAAACAAAGAAACCCCGTCAGGTGCAAGCCGGACGGGGTTTTTTCGTTGTGTTGTGTTGGGTGGCCGGGGGCGGCGACCATCCCCCATCAATTCCAGGGGAATTGTCTGGTCTCAATCATGAATCGTACGACAGTTGCAATGATGTCGGCGGTGTCAACCTTACCCTCCAACCTCTCGTTGAGGTAGAGCCTGGCAGCGTTCGCGCCGGTGTATTCCTGCCACGCAAACTCAGGCTCCCGAGGCTTCTTCCAGCTCACCAGGAAGTAATTCGCAACCGCTGTCGCGAAGCAAGGGACCAGGCGCTCGTGGTTCGCCACATAGTTCGCCACGGAGACCGGATGGGAAACGTCGCCGCCGTCAGGCGTGCCTAGACCCTGGTCTATGCTTCCGTATGGAATGTGATAGCGATCGGTTGCCTGCAATCGACCCAGCGAATCGAACGAATCCATGGCCAACCCAATACCGTTCGTCAGGCTGTGGCAACCGGCGCACGAAGGATTTGTTGCCGTCGCGTCGATATAGGCCTCACGAAAGGTCGTGCCAAGATTGGCCGGCTCCGGAATTGTCGTATTGATGTTGGCAGGCGGCGGTGGAATGGGCTGGCAAACAAAGGTTTCAAGGATGCCGGCGGCGATTCCGGAAATATTGATGTCGGGCTGGTCGGTCGAGCTTCGCATGACAATTGCGGCCTCGCTCAGCAGGCCGCCGTTGGCAAATCGTTCGTTTGCATTGATCGGTGCTGCATTTCCCCAGTCGGGTGACAGCTCGATTGGTCGGATACCGCTGAATAAGTTTTTAATGTTGCGGCTTCCCGTCAAAGTTTGCTGTGTTGCAAATGCGATCGCGCGCGCGTTAAGCGAACGCAGGCGCTCATCCTCTGGATACACTTTGGGATCGGGGCTGCGTGGCTCCTTGAGATCAAGCCAGTTTTCATAGAAATTCGACGTTCCCTTTTGTGCACGCGGATCGGCCAGCATGTGACGGACGACGCAGTACGAATCGCCTGACGTCTTCATCACTTCGCTGTACAGAACGAGGGTGTTTATCCAGGCTTCTCCGACAAGGTCCAGACCCCAAAGACGGTCGCCAAGGGATTCAAGTACGTGTCCCTGGACGATCAATTCGGTATTGAGAGCCACACCCTTTCCCCACTCGGTGCAGGCAAACGGGGCGTCATTGATGATTCGCGTTTCGCCGGGGGAGCCTGCGTTTCCGCCGACGCTTGTACTGCCGCCCGAGCCAATGTTGCCTCCGATGTCACCGCCCGAGCCAACATTGCCTCCGATGTCGCCGCCAGCGCCCCCCGGGCCGTTGCCTGCACCTCCCATGGCCCCGGCCGTCCCGCCGGTCCCACTGACCCCGGTATTTTCACCGACATCGTATGCGGTGCTACATGCGGCCGCCAGGAAAAGTCCCGCCGTGGCGGTGAAAGAAAAGCGTAGAAAACTTCGGGTCATAAATTTCAATCCTCCTGTGATGCACTTGCGGCTGGGGGATTCCGTATTACAGCGCGTCGATCAATTTGTTCAGTTTTTCGCGCATCGCAGGCTTTCGTACCGCCAGCGCCTTCAATTCAGTGATCGCGCGTAGCCGATCGCCCGTTGCTGCAAGTGCCTCGGCCCGGGCCATGTGCGCCTCGTCGGTGAAGGCGCCGTTGGGGTTTGCTTGTAGGTACGCGTCTAGCGCGTCGAGCGCATCTTTCGGACGATGGTCCTTGCGCAGGAGATCGAGCGCACCGGCAAGTTGTCGTGCCTCGCGGGTGACCGCCGTCTCCGGGGGCCGAAGAGCAGGAGCCCAGGCACGGCTTGGTCGTGCAACATTGGTCGCCGGCGGCGCTACAGGGATCGGCGCGACGAATTCGCTGGCTGGGTCAACCGCAGGCGCCTCAATCGTGGGATCAATCGTGGGTTCTTGCTCTATCGTCGTACGAAAGGCGCGGATTTTCTTCCTGCTCCCAGGGAGTGCGGATACTTCCATCGCGGGGATCGCTGAACTCTTTTGCGGTGCAATCACCCGCAAGGTCAAGAAGGTTGCCGCCGCTCCGACGGCGCTGCCGAGCAACAACATGAGCAGCAACGTTGCGAAGCGCAATCCAAAGAGGTTGCGTCGTTGTGGAAGGGTGACCTTTGCTGAGAAAAGACGGTGTCCTACCCGTGCGAGGGCAATCTCAGACAGCGCAGGATCGTCGGCGCGGGCGATCTCTACCGCTTCGGCCAGGGTGGCAGAAGCGTCTGTCTCAATGGTGTAGTTGCGTTTGTTCATGGCAGCAAACCTTCCTCGGCATCGTCCGTCGATGTCGGTTCATAAACCTTCTGAAGCGTCTTGCGGGCGCGGTGGACGCGAACGGTGACGTTGCCCGTCGTCGTTTCGGTCAGCGCGGCGATTTTTTCAGGCGAAAGGCCCTCGATGTCGTGGAGGATAAACGCCGTACGCTGGTTCTCCGGCAAACGTTCAAGCCTCGCGTAAAGTGTTGCCCGCGCCTGCTTTCGCAACACATTTTCTTCGGGCGTCACACTCGCCGCGGCGACCGGAAGATCGGCGGAACCTCCAAGGAACAAGAAGCGACGCAGCTGTTGTTTGCGTCGGCGTGCCTGGATGGTCCGGACCGTGATGCCGTGCAGCCACGCACCCATGTCGCCCAGTTCCTCACGATAGGAATCAAGGCGGCGAAAGGCGACCATGAAAATGTCGTGAACCACGTCCTCGACATCCGCTGGGTGCCCGAGCATTCGTGCAGCCCAGCAACTCACCTGTCGACCATACGTTCGATAGATCTCGGCCGGATCGTCGTTCGCACCCATTGGTTGAAGCGTTTTGGGAAGGGGCCGGTTGGCGAACATGGAGGTCTTCAGTTCAATTGTCGCGAAGGCCGCATCGATTACAGTGCGCCGCCGACTTTCAGGGCGATTTCGACGCCGAGGGTCACTGAAAGGTCGCTACGGGGCAGATCCCCGGCTGGGACGCCCGAAATACGAACGGTTTCGCGACCCGGCCAAAGATTGCCGGATAATTGCAAGGCGGGCCGAATCCATGTTCCGGTTCGCAGGAGCAATGCGGCATTCGCCCCCAATCCGAGGACCATCGCAGTGTCGCTACTGGATGTCGCCAGGCCGACGCCTGACGCATCGGTCAACGCCAGACGTCCGCCGAGACCCAGTCGCAGGAAAAGCCCGTTCCGTTCATCTTCACCAAAAATGCGAGCCACGGAAACGCCAATCGTATTGCGAAACCACTTCACCGACGAACCTTCTGGAATCAGGAATGCGCGATGGTTGGCACCAAGCTCTAGGGACAACCAGCCTTGCCAGGGACCTTTCCCGACGCCGCCACCGAAGGCACTCGTAAAGCCTGCATCGGAATCGCTTGCGACCGCGAATTCGCCGCCCGCTCGACCCGCGAACAGGAGATCCCATGAGCGCGGAATTACCACAACCGGTGTCGTGCGCGGCGCGGGTGCATCGACAACGGGTGCGGGCGCTACGACGGGCCTTGGTGCGAAGACCTGCGTTGTGACCGGCGGTACCGTTGCGGGCGGGGAATTGGTTTGCCGGAACACCCCCATCCAAACCGCAAGCACCGTGGCGACGGTGCGGGATGCTTCCTTGCAGTCGAGCTCCGAGATGATGCGATCGAGTACGACGGTCTGCTCGGCATCGCGGACCCGAAGGATGATTGTGATGTCTTGACCGTTCTCGGACGACGACTCTTCGAGCGAAGCCACGAAGCTTTTGCCGAGCTCCGGATCGTTAACGAGTTCGACGAGTTGGGCTGCGACTGACGGTGAATCCGCACATCGGGATGTTGACTCTATTTGAATCCCCGGTTCGACCGCCAACAGCAGGGCAAAAAGGGCGCCCATCGTCGCTACACCGACGGATGGCGACGCAATCCAACCAGCTGGTTCAGTGAACCGGAAGCAAAACCCGACAGATCGAGTGCAACAAAGGTGAATCCGAGTCGGCGGCCAAGTGACACGATTTGTTCGCGCACCCCGGGCTGCAGGGCCCGCTCCATCGTTCCGGCCTCAAGTTCGAGGCGGGCGATTTCGCCGTGATACCGAACGCGCAACTGGCGGAAACCGAGCGCGCGCAAACCGTCTTCAAATGCGTCTACCTGTTTCAGACGCGCTGTCGTGATCTCGGTTCCGTAAGGGAAGCGCGACGACAAACACGCGAGCTGTGGCTTGTCCCAGGTCGACAGGCCAAGCGCTTTTGACAGTGTGCGAATTTCGGTCTTGAGCAGCTGCGCATCCACCATCGGATGCTGCGCCGCTCGTTCGTTGGCTGCTTGTAAACCGGGACGGTGATCACCCAGATCATCGAGGTTCGTGCCGAGCAAAACCTCAGTCAGTCCCAGTTTATCGGCAAGCGGACGGGCAAGATCCATCAATTCGGCCTTGCAATGGTAACAGCGATCCACGGGGTTCTGCGCGAAGCCCGGGCGTTCAAGTTCGGCCGATTCGACGATTTCGTGTCGGACACCAAAGTGCTTGCCAAGTTCAATCGCGGCGCCGCGCTCACTTTGCGCCATCGTGATCGAAACAGCCGTCATGGCAACACAGCGTTCGCCGAGCACGTCGTGCGCGACCTTCAAAAGCAGTGCGGAATCGACGCCACCTGAAAAGGTGACAAGGGCGGACCCGTAGCCCGCAATGCGGCTCTTCAGGGTCTCGTACTTTGCAGCCAGCTCGGCACTCAGCTCCATATCGTTAGACCAAACGCGACCTTAGCACACCCCCAAGAGGCGTGGTTCAAGTCAGGATGGGTACCCGCTCGACCATCGCCGCCACCGCATCGGCCTCGGCCTCAACGTCCAACTTCGCCTCGCAGGCCAGCACGTTTTCGATGCGCGCCGCGATGGCGGGGTTGTTGGGCATGAACAACGAGCAACAGTCGTCGTAGGGCAGAGTGGACGTTTCATAGGTCCCGAGTCGGCGGGCAAGAGCGACGGTTTCCATCTTGTCGTAGGTCACAAGCGGCCGAATGACGAGGTGCCGCGCGGCCTCGTCTATGATCGCCATGTTCTCGACGGTTTGACTTGCGACCTGCGACAGGTTTTCTCCTGTGATGAGCAGGCCGGCCTTGGTTTTGTCCGCAACGCGGTCGGCGATGCGCATCATCATGCGGCGGTACAGAATCACCGATAGATCGCCCTTGGTGGATTCGCGAAGTTTCTTCTGGATCTCCGTGAAAGGTACCACGAAAACGTTGTCCATGGCCTGACTGCGCCCAAGGATTCGTGCAAGCTCCAGGATCTTATCGCGCGTTTTCTCACCGACAAAGGGAGGCGAATGAAAATAAATGCCGTCGAGCGACAGCCCGCGCTTGCCCGCCAACCAGCCCGCCACTGGCGAATCGATGCCGCCGGACAACAACAGCAAGCCTCGACCTGCCGTGCCAATGGGCAACCCACCCGGACAGGCCCGCGTGTCGGCGAACACCAAGGGCGGTGTGCCCTTGCCGATTTCAATGCCGATGGAAAAATCAGGGTTGTGGACATCCACGCGTAGGTTCAGCGCCTCGAGTATGTGGTGACCGACTTCCGCTGAGATCTCGTACGAGGTCATCGGGAAGTTCTTGTCGCCGCGTCGGCAATCCACCTTGAACGACGGCTCGCCCTTGCCAGAGAATCGCTGGAGGACCTTTCTGGCCTCAATCAACGCCGTTTCGCACATCGCCTCGATGGTGGGCTCAGTCCGTGTTGCGATTGAGAGTGAAACGAGGCCAAAAACGCGCGAAAGCCGCTCGCCCGCATCAAGCAAAAGCGCCTCGGCTTCCTCGGGCGTGCTGCAAAGGCGCTCGGGGACCTTGATGATGATGCGTCCGTGCGGAGAGGCAACCTTGAGCCCTGTGCCGGCGAGGGTTTTGTTGAGGTTGCTTTCAAGTCGTCCGAGAAAGCGCGACCGATTGCCTTGTTTCAGAAAGAGTTCGCCGAAGCGACACAGGATGACACGGGGCAGGTAGATGGTGCGATCAGACATGGCGGTTTTTTTTTGGGGGGCGCGACAGGTTCACGACCTGCTCGATTTCGGCAACGGCATCTACCAACAACCCGACGGCTTGCTCGATCTCCGCGGGGGTCGTCTGGTGTGACAGGGAAAAACGCAACACGGCCGTGTCGTCTCCGACACCGATAGCCCTCAGGACGTGGCTTGGTCCCTTTTTCTTCGAGGCGCAGGCCGATCCCGCAGCGGCCAGCACCCCGCGCGCGTCGAGCGCATGCAGCAGGGGTTCCGCGGGCAATCCGTCGAACGCGAGGCTTGCGATGTGAGGTCCGCGTGGCGTCGAACGTGGTACGGATTCTCGGCAACCTGGAATGCGCGCCAACGCAAGGTCTTCAAGGGTATCGCGAAGATGTGTTACGGTTACACTGCGCTCATGCAGACCTTTGCGCGCGAGCTCGCACGCAAGACCGAATCCCACGATGGCCGGGAGATTCTCGGTGCCCGATCGCAACCCTTTTTCCTGGCCGCCTCCCGCGTAGAGGGCCTGGCTCGCAGCACCGGGTCGCATCCAAAGGGCGCCCACCCCGCGCGGTCCCTGCAGTTTGTGTCCGGAAATCGCGAGGGAATCACAGCCCAGTGTCCGCACAGACATCGGCAAATACCCTGCCGCCGCAACCGCATCCACATGGAGATGGGGTCGTTTCCCACGTCCTAATTTCTGCGCGATCGCTGTGATGGGTTGCAGCGTGCCGAGTTCGTTGTTCACCAGCATCACCGCCACGAGCGCGGTGTCGTCCGTAACGGCCTCTGCGATGGCCTCGGGTTCTATAATGCCCGCGGTATTCGGTGCGATCCGGGTCAACCGGTAGCCCGCCTTTTCAAGGAGCTCGGCGTTCCCCAGTACCGCCGGATGCTCGATGGCGCTGACGATGATGTGTCGGCCACGCGCTCGCCTTGCCGCTCCCAGCACGCCGAGCGCATCGGCCTCGGTGCCACTGCCGGTGAAGATGCAATCGCGCGCCTCCGCACCCAGCAATGCCGCGACCTGAGCACGCGCTGTCTCGAGTGCCCGCGCGGCCTTCGCGCCTTCTAGATGTGCAGACGAAGGATTGGCAAACAACTCGCGAGCGGTCGCGTCGACAGCGCGCAGAACCGCTTCGTGCGGTGGTGTTGACGCGGCGTGGTCGAGGTAAATCATCGGGCGGGGCCGAGTGTAGCCGAATGCGAGCGTTGTGCCGCCTGGTGCCGCACGGTGGCGCTTGCGCGCTTTTGCCCTGCCGCTATGGTCGCCGCTTCATGCCGCTCGACGTTTCGCAGGGCAACATCGACGCCAGCCGGCCCGTGGGCTTGTACGTCCATTTCCCATTTTGCAGCGTGCGCTGTCCTTATTGCGACTTCGCCATCGACACCCGGCAGGGGATCCCGCATCGCCGCTATGCCGATGCAGTGCTGGCCGAGCTTGGAACTCGCAGCCCGTGGTTTTATGACGCTGCCGTGACTGGTCCTGGCCTGGTGTCGATCTATTTTGGTGGTGGCACCCCGGGCCTGTGGGATCCGAACGAGGTTCGCCGGGTGATTTCAGAGGCCCGTCGTGTGTTCCATGTCGCGGATGCCACGACCATTGAAATTACGGTCGAGGCCAACCCCGGCGAGAGCACCCCTGCCTCGTTGTCGGCGTTGCACGAGGCCGGTGTGAACCGTATTTCGCTTGGTGTTCAATCGTTTGATGATGGTTTGTTGAAAGTGATTGGGCGCAATCACGATTCACGGGGCGCGCGATCGGGTATTGCGGCTGCCCGCGACGCCGGTTTTCATTCGGTGTGTTGCGATTTAATGTTCGGACTGCCGGGTCAAACCTTGCCGGACTGGCAGCGCGCGATCGATGTCCTGGTCGCGCTTAATCCTGATCATGTTTCGTGTTACGGACTCACGATCGAGCGTGGTACACCCTTTGGCGCCATGGTCCGTTCGGGAAAGCTCGCCAGTCCCGACGAAGATCTCTCTGCCGAGATGTATGCGGCGGCGCAAACGCAGCTCGCCGCGGCCGGTTATTCGCAGTACGAGGTGTCGAATCACGCGCGTGATGGTCATCGCGCTATTCACAATCAGCTTTACTGGACGCAGGGTGCGTATCTCGGCATCGGATGTTCGTCGGCCTCGTTTCGGCCGTTGACGGATGGCCGCGCCTTTCGTTTCACAAATCCTCGCGCCACCGACACCTATTTGAACGGGGTGGAGAACGGGCCGCTTGCACCTGCGCAATCCGAGCTTCGGCTTTTGCCGGATCTCGAAAACGAGGCCTTGTGGCTCGGGATGCGAACAAAAGACGGCGTGGATAGGCGGGCTTTTTCGCATCGCTTTGGCGTGGAGCCACTCGCGACGCCGTCCCGCGCCGCCGCAGCCAACCGGAGTGTGCAACGCGGGTGGATTGAAGTGACCGACGACACCATCAGACCCACGCCGCTCGGCTTCCTGTTTGCGGACGAGCTGGCTGTGGAATTGTGGGACTGACGTTCCGGATACTAACGAACGTCAACTGACGGCTTGGCGCCGATATGGTGAATTCTTCCTATCGATGCTCAACCCCGTCGGTGTTCGCACTGCAGGGGTTCGGCTCTTCGCGATCGGCTGCGGTCCCCTCGACCCGCGTCCAAAAGACGCACCCGTGGCCGGTCGCGGAGGCTCTTTTTTGGGCACCCCGCCTCGACCAAGCCCATGGCGGCGAACGTAGATTTGCCGTAGAACCAGAGAGTGAATGAGCTCGACGGTAGGGCCAAGAAGGTCCTCAACGCAGTGGTCTCCGAATACCTTGAAACGGGATTCGCGGTTGGGTCGCAGACCATTGCCCGCCGTTACAACCTGGATGTCTCCGCAGCCACCATCCGCTCGGTCATGGGCGATCTGGAAGACCAGGGAATGCTGCGCCACCCCCACACCTCCGCGGGACGCGTCCCAACCGAACGGGGTCTGCGTTACTACGTCGACACCCTATTACGGGTTCGCAAGTTGACCGAGCCAGAGCGAGGCGGCATCCGCGAGCATCTGCAGTCCAGCGCCGATGTAAACGAAATGATGCATCGCGCGACCCAGGTCTTGCGCGAACTTTCCCATTTAACGGTGGTGGTGCAGGCGCCGCGGGTTCAGGACGAACGGCTGGTGGCGCTTGAATTCGTGCGCCTGCGAGACGACCAGCTCCTGGCCGTGTTGGCGACTGAAAGCGGTCAGATCCAGAACAAGGCCATTGATCTCACGACGCCGCTCGCGCCAAACGAGCTTGAGCCCGTGAACAATTATTTGCGCGAGCTGGTGGTCGGATTGACGATCGCCGAGGTCCAGGTGCGGGTTCGACAAGAACTCGACAGCGATCGGAACCAGC
>JAYUPZ010000371.1:0-16542 GCA_043759805.1 Myxococcales bacterium
TGCTGCATGCCATCAAAGGCTTTTTTTCCAATACGTGCTGAAGCCTCGAACGATTCCGTCTTCATCGCGTATGTGCCATCGTGTCCACAGCACTCCATCACGTTCGAGATTTCGCCAACGCCGGTTTTCCGAATCAGATCGCGTGAACGAAACCCAACGGCCTGTGCGCGCAAGTGGCAAGGCGCGTGATACGCAACCTGCTGGGGATGGCTCTTGAAGTCGGTGTTAAATCGCGGCTCTTGCCGCAACGACCACAGGTATTCACCCGGATCGTGAACCGCCTTCGACAGGGCCACCGCTCGTTCGCGATCTTCGCTGGCCACCAACTCCGGGTACTCACGCCGCAACATCATGGAACAGGTCGGGTTGATTGCCACCACCTTCGCACCGGCTTCTACAAAGGGCATCAGACGATCCAGGTTGACCTTGGCCCGCTTTTGGAGCGTCGCCAGATCGCCGCTTTCCCACGCCGGCATACCACAGCATTGCAGGCCTTTTTCGCAACGGATATCGACCTGGTTCTTCTCAAACACCTCGACGGTATCCTGGCCGATCTGCGGCTCGTTGTTCTGTACGTAACACGTTTGAAACAGCACCACCTCGCCCCCCGGTGTGTCTTTGATGAGCCCACGACCGCCCGCCCAGTTTTCAAATGTGTCCGTCGCAAAATCAGGCAACTGCTTGTCACGATGGATTCCGAGCGTTTTTTCCATGAACCACCGATGCGCCTTCACGCGGTTCATGACGTTGGCCATCCCCAAGCTGGCACGGGCCGCGAGGCCTGCCATGTCGGGATCGCCAAGAATTTTGTCGCGCGCAGAAATGCCCTTTTTCTTCGCCGCTATCGCGTTGTATCGGTGCACGAGTTTCGGAAAATCCAGCTTGAACTCGTGGCCATCACGCGGCGTGTAGGGGCACTGAACCTCGCACAACTTGCACTGAAAACACTGCTGCATGACCTCCTTGATCTCTTCGGTGTTGAGCTTATCGACCTGACCATCGTGACGCTTGTCGATGAAATCAAAGAGCGTTGGAAACGAATCGCAGTACTTGAAGCACATGCGGCAGCCGTGACACACCTCGAAGACGCGATTGATCTCGCCCTTCAAGGCGTCTGGGTCCCAGTACTTATCTTCCAACGGATCGTAGCTCAGTCCGTCGGTGGGTTTGTAGGACGTGTTGGTCGCCATGCGAAAACTCCCCAAAAAAAAGGGCCCGGTGAATCGACACCGAGCCCATCGTCTGCCGCAAATCGGGTCGGCTATTTGATGCCGTCGAGCAGCTTCTGAAAGCGACCTGCGTGAGCCTTTTCGGCCTTGGACAAAGTCTCAAACCAATCGGCAATTTCGGCAAACCCTTCTTCGCGAGCCGACTTGGCCATTGAGGGGTACATGTCCGTGTACTCGTGGGTTTCACCGGCCACCGCGGCGGCGAGATTCTTCAGTGTGTCACCAATCGGCAAACCGGTGGCAGGATCGCCCACCTGTTTGATGTAGTCGAGGTGCCCGTGCGCGTGCCCGGTTTCTCCCTCGGCGGTTTCGCGAAAGTTTCCCGCGATTTCCGGATAGCCTTCAACATCGGCGACCTTCGCGAAATACAGGTAACGACGATTTGCCTGTGACTCGCCCGCGAATGCGGCCTTCAGATTGTCGATCGTTTTCGAACCCTTGAGATTTGCCATGCGTTCCTCCGGCCGCGCAGCTTGCCGCACGGAACCAGGTAGCGCAACCCTTGCGGGGCAAATGTACCAGGGACCTGTGCCTATCCCTTGCGAACTGCAGCGAGGTCGGCCTGTAGATCCTCGATCTCGATATCAAGGGTCAAATCCGCGTAGGCTTTCTCCGGCAAGCCAAGCGCCAGGGCGAGATCCTTGACGTATTCGTCCTCGGAAAGGTCGAGCTCCTGGTCGGCTTCGTGAACCGCCACAACGAGCTCTAGCAGCTTACGCTTGGTTGCATCCGAGTCGTTCTTGAAGACGGCAACCGTAGCACGCAGGTCAAAGGCGTCTGGATCGAACTCTTCGACGCGCTTTTCAAGCGCTGCGGGCAATTCATCCTCGCCCAGCACATCACTCAGAAGATCGAGCACGGCCTCGCGCTCGTAGCCGTCCAAATTTTCATCGGCGTACGCTGCGCCAAGCAAAATATCCGCCACCTGTTCGATTCTGTCTTTCATGGGCAAGACATTAGGCCATCTGCGGCCGGGACCGCAACCGTCGCCACGAGGCAATTTCGTTCCAACAACATGATCGTCAAGGGGTCGACCCTCCCCTGCGGGCCGTCGACCCTCAATCGGGGCCGGATGCTCCGGAAAGCGAAGGAACATTGAGCGGATCTTATCGACGGCAACGGCTCCGGAAGGGCGGAACAACGATGCTTCGCGTCATGCCCTCGCGCCCACATCTCCGTCCATGGCTGCATTCGATGCATTTCCGAGAGCACATGTAGGTTCACACGATTTTTCGCACTCGCACCCAAGGACGTTTACCCTGATCCCAATGTTGGGAATTCGATCTCAGGGGCTGTGGTGTTTTTCTTTTCTCGTCGGGCTTTCGGCCTGCGCACAAAACCGTACGACGGTTCCCGACGAAGCGGTGGAAAAGCGGGTTTTCGTGGACAGCCCTGTCGAGGCGCCAAAGCAGGCCATCCCGAACGATATCCCGGCTCCTCTCTGGTTGGCGGCGATGGATTGCGATCGCTTTGCGACGCACTTCAGGATGAATCGCACATGACCTTCGAGGGTAACGAAGTCGAAATTGCCCGAGCGCGCGAAGCCCATCGCTCACACCGTGCACAGGCGGAAACCGCCCGGTATCAGATTGACGTCCCGTCGACCGGCTTCTTCTTCAATGGTTACGACATCAACGACGAACGGCTCGCACTTCGGGGAGCCCGCTTTCTCGTCGACGAAAGCGCGGAGATCTACACGTCAAGTGGCGACGAAACTGTTGCCTTTGCCATCGGTGTCGATGCGGCCGATCGCGTATTGAAGTTGCACGAAGAGCACACCCTCGTCTTGCGGCTCGTGTTTCGCCCGGTTTTCTCCGAGGTTCGCAAGGGTCTGTGTACCCGCATGGGCGGGGGTATCGTACGCCAGAGCGCCGAAGTCCTTGCGGCCTACCTTGTTGGGGGACAGGGTGTGACGTTGGCGCGTTTTGAAACAGAATCCTTCGCGCAAGTCATGGCGCAAACGCAACCGGTGGCCAACCCCACCGCATCCATTTCCGACCTGCTTCGTGCCGATGGTGCAGCGGTCGCCGAGGGTGTCGTCACTGCTGCCCGGAGACTCGGAACGGCAATCCAACCGTGTTACGATGAAGCGTTGAAGACCCGCCCCGGCCTGCGTGGCAAGATCGTGGTGGAGGTCGAGGTTGGCAAGGATGCGACCCTGCGCAATCCCCGGATGCAACTCAGCTCGGTTGGAGACGAACGACTTGCAGAATGCACCAGCAGCAAATTGGCTGGCAGTCGCGTCGCAGGCGCGCCAATGGCCAATCTTTTCATTTCGGTGACCTTCGGGCCCGGGCCAGCGCCATCGGGCCCGTGAGAGGCCTTTGTCACACGACTATGTTATTTGTGTTGCAACTTTCCTTGCAGACGAATGTCGCGTGAGGACGCGCCAACCATCACGTTGTAGAGGCCGGGACGCGCCACGAAATCGTCCTTTTGTTCGTCGAAGTACGACAGGGCGCGGGTACTGAGTTTAAATGCGACACGCTTTTTCTCGCCGGGTTGCAAGAAGACTTTCTCGAAGCCCCGCAATTCCTTAAGCGGACGTTTTACCGCGGGACGAGTTTCTCCAACGTAAAGCTGCACCACTTCGGCACCTGCGCGTTGACCGACGTTTTCGAGGTCAAGGTTGACCGCGTAGGTCGCATCCGTACCACTTCCCGTCGCCGCAATCTTAAGATCGCGGTAAACAAACTGCGTGTAGGAAAGCCCATGCCCGAAGGCAAAACTGACCGGCAACTTTTTCGAATCGTAGTGACGGTAGCCCACAAAAACACCCTCTGAATAGGGCGCGGCCCCACCCTTCTCCGGATAGGTTTTGAACGCCGGCGAGTACTTCCAGGCCTCGAGAAACGTGAAGGGTAAACGTCCCGATGGGTTTCGTTTCCCCGTCAAAATCTCGGCGATGGCCGTTCCGCCTTCCTGACCGGGGTACCACGCCTCGATGAGACCGGCGACCTTGGGTGCCCAGGTGGATGTCAGAATGGGCGAGCCCGTTTGCAACACCACAATCGTGCGCTTGTTGACCGCGGCAACTTTCTGAATCAACGAAATCTGATCGGGTTCAAGCTGGAGGCCGTGGTCTTCGGATTCCCGTTCGGTGTAAGCCGACCATCCGACAAACAGCACGGCGGCGTCAGCCTCCTTCGCAGCGGCGATGGCATCTTCGGGATCGGGCTTGCCGTATCCCCACAACAACTGAAGACTGGCCGTCCCCTTGCCCTCGTGGTGATCGACGCGAAACGCGTAAGCGCGCGCTTCCAGGTCAAACTCGAGCGCCGATCGTTCGAGATCGCCGCCCTCCCAACCGTCGATTGCCAGCTTGTCGTCGAGGTACATCCGATAGCCGTTGTTTGCGTTGCCAAGAAAGCGGTATCGCCCCGCTTTTTTTGGCGTCAACGTGCCGGTCAAACGTGATGAAAAGTTGTCGATCGGAATACCCTTGCCCGGCGAGTCGTTCGACCAGTGCAGATCAGGCGACGCCACCGTTGTCGTAATGGCGGGTTTGCCCTCGAGTTTTTCGTTGGCGAAGTATTCCGCCTTGAGGCCCGCTACCAATTTCCCCCCCTGCACGTGCGTGAATACGTCGATGGGCATGTCCTCGACATCGGCGGGCGTGCTGAACCCTACCGCGTATCGAATCTGGACATCGCGACCCAACATTTCGGTCAGCGCATCGATGGGTTTTGTAACACGAAACGCGCGCACCGAGCCGCTGCCACCGCCGCCCGCGCGTGCATAGATGGCGCCGGGTCCGATCACGGCAACCTTGCGAACCCCTTCGAGGGGCAACGCATTTTTTTCGTTCTTCAACAAGACGATGGACGCGCGCGCGACATCCAGCGCCACGGCACGGGCCTCGGGCGTGTCGATAGCCTTCGGATCTTCCTTGGGTTGCACATCAAACGCACCAGTCCGGAACATCACGGAAAGAATGCGACGGACTTTTTCGTCCAGCATCGACTCGGTCACCTGACCACATTCAAGTTGCCGCGTGAGTTTGTCTTCTCCCGTAAACGCGCCGTCCGGCATTTCGAGATCCAGGCCTGCCTTGATGGGACCGAGCGTCTCTTGCACGGCATCCCAGTCGGACATCACGATGCCCTGAAAGCCCCAGCGCTTCTTCAACACCTGATCAATGAGGTAGGGATTGGCGGTCGAAAAGAATCCGTTGACCTGATTGTACGCGGCCATCACAGCATGCACGCCGGCTTCCTTGACGGCGGCTTCAAACGCCGGAAAGTAGATCTCGTGCAGGGTGCGTTTGTCTACAATGACGTTGATGCTGCGACGTTTGTATTCTTGATTGTTGCACGCGAAGTGTTTCACGGTCGCGATCACGCCATTGTCCTGAGCGCCTCGAATGTAGGGCACGACGATGCGCGAAGCGAGATGGGGATCTTCGCCGAAGCATTCAAAGTTTCGCCCATTCTGGGGCACGCGGCTTATGTTTACACACGGTGCCAACAAGACGTTGCGTCCCTTGCCTTTAGCCTCGCGCGCCAACATCGCGCCCATCCGTTGCACCACGTCGGTATCCCAGGTCGCAGCGATGGCAATGCCAACCGGAAACGCGGTCGCCTTGGCGCCCCAGCGGATGCCGTTCGGGCCATCGGTCATTGTCAATTCGGGGATGCCCAGCCTCGGCACCGCGCGCGATTCAAATCCCTTGCCGGAGATAAGGGTGATCTTCTCCGACAATGTCATACGTTTGACTAGATCGGCCACCCGGACATCGGCAGCAAGCGACTTATTTCGATAGGGCTCCGTTGGCACCTTGACCCCGGCCGCATCCAGGCGCGCGGCCACGACGCCCAACACTCCGCCTGCAGCTGCAATCAGGAGCACCAACCGACTTGTGTAGAGCTTCATCGCCCTGTCTTAACGCAGTGAGCGCGCGTCCGGCAAGCGACTTGATGCCCACGCTAGCGCAGCGCCACGGGGCAACCGGTCGATGGTTTTTCTTTTGGGAAAAAGACGTTTCGGGTGACTCTAACGGAAAGGACTACCACCATGAACTCAAGGCCGGCGCGACAGGTTGGATTACGGCTCCTTTTCGGAGCTCTACTCGTGATGGGCTGCGGGAACGGCAACGGTGAAAATGGCGGTACGGGTGGCACAACCAACGATGGTTCGGGCGGCGCCGGCGGAGGCGTCTCGGGATCCGGCGGCTCCAACAACACCGGTGGCTCCAACAACACCGGCGGCTCCAACAACACCGGCGGCTCCAACAACACCGGTGGCTCCAACAACACCGGTGGCTCCAACAACACCGGCGGCGTTGCCGCTACTGGTGGCTCTTCCAATACCGGCGGCGCTCCCGCTACCGGTGGAACTCCCAACACCGGGGGTACTGGAACCAGTTCAGGCGAGCCGGCCAATATCGCGGGAATCGTCGAGGCACACAACGTCGAACGCCGAATGAATAACCTGCCCGATCTCGTCTGGGATGCGGCGCTCGCGCAGGTCGCCCAGACCTGGGCTGCAAAATGCGTCGATGCGAAAGCGCCCATCGGCCTCATCGACCACAACACGGGATTGCCGAGTAACGTGGGTTACCCCGGAGGCTCCGTGGGAGAGAACATCTTCGGCGCAACGGCGAACGCAACGGGCGTAGGTGCCGTGGCCAGCTGGATTGC
Organism: Myxococcales bacterium; assembly: GCA_043759805.1. Lineage (GTDB taxonomy): Bacteria > Myxococcota_A > Polyangia > Fen-1088 > Fen-1088 > JAWXBF01. Next base: position 6,869 of record JAYUPZ010000371.1, read on the forward strand.
CGAGAAGGCCGACTACAACTACGCCACCAACACCTGTGCGACCAACAAGGTCTGCGGCCACTACACGCAGGTGGTCTGGCGCAACACGAAGAAAGTCGGCTGCGTGTTATACGATTGCGCGAGTCTTAAATTTCGCAAAACCATCGTCTGCAACTACAGTCCGGCCGGCAACTTCAACGGGCAAAAGCCGTTTTAGACAACCGGCCTCGAACGGTCACGCCGTCTTTGTCGAACAGTTTCATCCTGGGTGGCAGGCCACCGTTGATGGCCGAGCGGTGCCCGTTCTCAGAGCAAACCATGTCATGCGGGCCGTTGCTCTATCACCCGGAGAACATCAGATCGTGCTGACGTTTACTGCACCAAAAATAAAATGGGCGCTGCCACCATCCCTCGCCGCGTTCGGCCTGATGATTGCCCTTTTGTATTCGCCAAGATTTCCGTCCCTCGCGCGCCGCGCATAGAGCCGAATCCGCATACACCGCCGTCTTCTTTTTAAGACGTTTTATTGTGGCGTCAGCGACACACTTCCATACGGTGCAGCGCTGCGCGTCACGGCCAGGCGTAAGGTTAACGAAATAGTTTCAACAGGTTGCCCAATTCGTCACAAAGCTGCGGTATTGGAACAACAATTGCTTAGTACTCTAGTTCATCCAGGGAGGGTGGCCATGTCGTTAAACCGAGGGGCCGAGGCATCAAAAGTCGATACGGAGGATCGCATGCAAACCACAGGTGCAGCACAATCGAGCGTATCGGCTCCGACCCCCATCCTGCACGAGCCCCTCACGCCAGGTGCCGTTGCGGCGCGAGCCCTTGTGTCCGCGTCGGGAGTACGTGAAGCCATCGTCAATCGGGAAGATCTGCGCGGTGTGGTCGGATTTCAAAACGATATCAACACACTGCTCAGTCTTCTTGACGAACCACGAGCAGCCTGGTCGTCGGAATGGTCCGACTCGACTCGTCCCTGGTTCCCTCGCAAAGAGAAAAATGCCTGACTTGGCTCGCAAGGGCCCGACCGTGTGATACTGCCTAGGTCGTGCCCGACTCGAATCCACCTCGAACACCACTACCACAACCCGCCGAACATGATTTGGCGACAGTCGTCGAGGCACTTGTCACGGACGCCATCGCGATGGTGGGATCCGATGCGCGCGTGTTTTACTGGAACCGATCGGCCGTCGGCATGTTCGAGTTTTTCTCCGACGAGATGCGCGGGCAACCGGTGCTGGATCTTTGTTCAGAGGCCGAAGGCCGCACGCGCCTTGCAGCTACCATGGCGCCATTGCTCGTGGACGAACGCGATCCCGAGGCGGAATCCCTCGCCGTTGCGACCCCCATCACGGTGCTGTGCCGGCGCAGTGCCGGCATGGTGTTCCCCGTAGAAATCACGCTCTCTCCCATCAGCGTGCAGTCCCAGCGTTGCGTCGTCTTGCTGATGCGAGATGTCTCGCGACGCGCCCAGCTGGAAAACGAATTGCTCCGGCTCGCCACCACCGATCCCTTGACGGGTACCATGAGCCGACAGCACTTCTTGCAGCGCTCGCGAGAAGAACTGACACGCTCCTGGCGAACCCTCGGTGCCACGTCTTTTCTTGTCGTCGACGTCGACCACCTTCGCACAATCAACGAGCGCTGCGGTGACGCCGTTGGAGATGCGGTCCTGAAGCGGATTGCCAGCGAATCCATCGACGATCTGCGCACCACGGATCTACTGGGGCGACTTGAGGGCGGAGAGTTTGCGGCACTTTTGCCCGACACACCGTTGCAAAACGCGGGAGAGGTCGCCGAACGGCTCCGCAAGCGCCTGGGTGACATTGTTCATGACGGGAGCACCGAACCACTACCCTTGCACGCCCAGGTCAGCATCGGGGTCGTTGAGCATCTTCGAGGCCAGGAGAATCTGGAAGACACCCTGCGCCGTGCAGAGGCCGCACTCGCCCGGGCCAAACAGGCTGGAGGCAATCGAGAGTGGGTGGACACCGGGGACGTGGGCTGAAGGTGTTGCTGCAGCAAATCCCTCCGCACAAAATAAAAAAGCCCGGCTCGCCTTAAAGCGGACCGGGCTTTTTCGCAACACGATTGTGTTACGTTTTCAGACTAGTGGTCGTGACCGCCGCCCTGAGCAGGCGCAGACTCTTCCTTCTTCGGCTTCTCAACGATGAGAGCCTCGGTCGTGATGAGCAACGATGCCACGGAGGCAGCGTTCTGCAGTGCCGAGCGCACCACCTTGGTCGGGTCGATGACGCCGGCCTCGATGAGGTCCTCGAAGGTGTCGGTCGCGGCGTTGTAGCCGAACGAGCCTTTTCCTTCGCGAACGCGCTGGACAATAATGCTGGCTTCCTTGCCGGCGTTGGCGGCAATTTGGCGGCAGGGTTCTTCAACCGCACGGCGTACGATGCTGACGCCGACGTTCTCTTCGACTGAAAGACCTTCGAGCTTGTCGAGGTCCTTCACGCAGCGAACGAGAGCCACACCACCACCGGGAACAATGCCCTCTTCCACCGCTGCGCGTGTGGCGTTGAGCGCGTCCTCGACGCGTGCCTTCTTCTCTTTCATTTCGGTCTCTGTTGCAGCACCCACGTTGATGACGGCAACGCCGCCCACCAACTTTGCAAGACGCTCTTGCAGCTTCTCACGATCGTAGTCCGAGGTGGTTTCCTCGACCTGATTGCGGATCTGCTTGCAGCGAGCTTCAATGTCGGGCTTCTTGCCAGCGCCGTCGACGATGGTCGTGTTGTCCTTGTCGATGACGATGCTCTTGGCGCGGCCAAGGTCCTTCAACGTGACGCTCTCGAGCTTGATGCCGAGATCCTCGGTGATGGATTGACCACCGGTGAGGATGGCGATGTCTTTCAACATCTCTTTACGGCGATCGCCAAAGCCCGGGGCCTTGACGGCAGCAACGTTGAGCGTGCCACGCAGCTTGTTGACGACGAGCGTGGCCAATGCCTCGCCCTCGACCTCTTCAGCGATGATGAGGAGCGGCTTGCCAGCGCGAGCAACCTGCTCGAGAACGGGCAAGAGATCCTTCATGCTGGAAACGCGCTTCTCGTGAATCAGGATGTACGGATCCTCGAGACGAACTTCCATGCGATCTGCATCGGTCACGAAGTAAGGCGACAGATAGCCACGGTCGAATTCCATACCCTCGACGACGTCGAGCGTGGTTTCCATCGACTTGGCTTCTTCAATCGTGATGACGCCTTCTTTGCCGACCTTCTCCATCGCCTGCGCGATGAGCTTGCCGATGTATTCATCACCGTTGGCGCTGATCGTTCCAACCTGGGCGATGTCCTTGGCACCCTTGGTCGGCTTCGACAGTTTCTGCAACGACTCGACGATCCGAATCACGGCCTTGTCGATGCCGCGCTTCAGATCCATCGGGTTGTGGCCAGCTGCAACCATCTTCGCGCCTTCGCGGAAAATGGCCTGTGCGAGCACGGTGGCGGTGGTGGTACCGTCGCCGGCGATGTCCGACGTCTTGGAAGCAACTTCCTTGACCATCTGAGCTCCGAGGTTCTGGAACCTGTCTTCGAGCTCAATCTCTTTGGCAACGGTCACGCCGTCTTTGGTCACCGTGGGCGAGCCCCACGATTTCTCGATGACAACGTTGCGTCCGCGTGGTCCGAGCGTCGCCTTGACGGTATCGGCCAGAATATTTACGCCTGCGAGGATCTGCTCGCGGCCCTTGGTATCGAAAAGAATTTCTTTGGCAGCCATGGTGTTTCTCCGTGTTACGAAATGGGAAATCTAAAAGGTCTATTTCTCGAGCACGCCAAGGATCTCGTCTTCTTTGACGATGAGGTGTTCCTGGCCGTCGATCTTGATCTCGTTGCCGCTGTACTTGCCAAAGAGGACGCGATCGCCCTTCTTGACCTGCAGAGCTTGCAAAACGCCCTTGTCGGTGACGCGTCCAGCGCCAACAGCAATGACCTCGCCCTCGGCGGGCTTTTCCTTGGCGCTGTCCGGAATAATGATTCCGCCCTTGGTCTTCTCTTCTTCTTGAACGCGGCGAATCAGCACGCGGTCGTAAAGTGGCTTTACTTTCATGGGTCTTGTCCTCCGTTGTGGCCCCGGGACGGGGCAAGATTGCGATCCGAATAATTCCGGGTCGTGCTTTTTAGCAGTCAACCGTGTCGACTGCCAAGCGGTCACCGTAATCACGACGCTTTGGGCGTCAACGGGTTAGCCGATTTTGTTGGCAATCACCCGGGCGTTCTGCCAATTGTTTCCGCGCTAATTTACGCAGCGTAAACATAGAATTTAACTAGTGTTTTCTTGGTTTTGACCGATGATCTAACAAGATACTAGAAACAGCACAGCGACGATCGACGGTTTACCCAGAAGGAGTTTCATCCATGGAATTGAACCCATCCATCAACGAGTTCTTCGAGGCCCACGTGGACCGGGCTTGCAACGAGGCGGCGCTTTGTCCCGCCCGTGCCACCGAAAACTACCTCGTGCAGCTGCTGGCTGGATATATCCAACGAAACATTGACGAGTCGCCGCTCTGCCTCCGACTTTACGGCGCCCTGAATGCCCCACCCGAGCAACGTCGGGAAAGCCTGCGCGACATTGGCGACACGTCACTCTTTCTCACCGGGTTCTTCGCCGAGCGCCTCGAAAACGGCGCGGTGGGCGTCGATTACTACATGTCCATGGGTGAGTCGGCATACGGCATTCTGGCGGGCCAGGCAACCGGCGCACGCCACACGGTCTACGCCGAGCTCTCGAGTAAGTTCGACGGATTCGTGCGCGTGCTCGCATCCATCAATGCACGCTGGAATCCAGAACGATCACCGCGAGACGTGGTGAAGTTGTACGAACGATGGCAACGCACGGGCAGCCGTTGGGCGCGGGCCCGACTCGCAGCGCTCGGAGTGACGAGCGTGGCTGGAAAGCCGGGCGGACTGCAATGACGGAGCGCGTGGCACGCAGCCCAACGGTGCTACAGCGTCTGCAACGCGGAATCGAGACCCTCTATCGGCTCGACGGGTTTCCGGACGTGAACGACTTTGTTCTCGGCGTAACCGAACGAGACGAGATGCTTGCGACGAGCGATGAACGACGGCCGCGCGAGCAATTAATTGTGACCCATGACGATGGTGGCGTGGGCCTCGGGCTTTTCTTTGCACCCGAGGTATTAAACAATTTGGCGCACCACGATCCCGCAGAACAACTCGACGAGCACAACTTTGGCGATTTCTGTCTTGCGATTGAAGGCGTCAGCCACTTCGTCTATGTTTCCCATTGCGCCGCTGGCGACCGTACTGTGAGCGCCCTCGAGCTTGAATTGCAGGCCGAGGTCGACAAGTTCGCGGTCTGCCTGTTTTCCTGCGAGGAACCCGAACGCGACGCGCGACAGATCCATACTCAACTTTTCGAAGGTGTGACGTTCGACGACAACCTCTCGCGCGACGAATACGATCGATACCGGGTTGCGAACCAGACGGCGAGTCGATTCACCCGGAAGCTGGAACGGCGACTGGTCTCCACGTCACGCTGGTCCGAAGTGATGAACGAACTGCGTCGATTCTATAGAATGCCGCTTGCGGACAAGCTGGCCAAGGCGGCCTGACCGGATCGCCAATCGCTTACAGGTAGCGACCGAAATCTACCGTTTTCGGTTCAACCGCAAGACGGGTATGCTCCTCGACGAGTTGCGTTCCGACTGGACAAAACGGCAAGAAAACCAGCATCGGCGATGCAACCTTTGCCGCAAGGGTTGTCATGCGCGAAAAGATGTCGCGCTTGTTGTACGCCAGCTCGACGAGGACGATCGGAATCGTTTCAATCGCCTCCTGCGAGGGCAGCGTGATGGGATGATGAAGCCCACGAGGTGCACCGGGCTTGATGGGAAAATTGAACTGAGCAATGGTGAGACGGGTTGCCATGACGAGCAAGGACTTGGGCCTGACCTTGAACGCCGGTGCGTAATACGCAATCGACGTTTCATCGGGTTTCCGCGCGACAGGACGTTTTCCCGTCAAGCGTTGAAAACCGCCGTGCGTCGCCACGTCGTTTTCAGCGGCAGCGGTAACGTTCATCTTCCAGAACGGCAGATAGGCAACCGAGCCGGTATCGCGCGTCACCGCCGTTTCGACGGTGCGGCGAACCAGCTGTCCGTCCACAGCCTCCCAGGCGGAGTGGCAGTTGAGACATACGAGTGCAATGCTTATGCGCTCTCCATCCATCGGCGATCCGCAATGCGGACAGAGCGTGGGTAGGAACGAGAGCTCCGGTTTTGGCGCCGTTTCGAGCGCCTGATTTCCAAACGAAAAATTGGCTGGCAAGCGTGCGAGAGCCTCACCTGTTATTCCGTCTTTCAACAGGCCACCCACAACGACCATCGGAAAATAAAGCAGACTCATCGTCTCGCCAATGAAGTTGTGTTGGCGGGTGGCGGCACCCACGGAAGGCACAAGTGCCTCGGACAGCAGCTCGCCTGGCTTGCGTGAGAACCGCAGAAATGTGGCGTTCGGAACATCCGAGACGATTTTCAATCGATGCGTCTGCGTTTTGAATCCCAAATTCTGCGGCAGAACCTGAGACACCATGCCGAGCGGCGTGATCTGCAATTGCTTGTGCTCGAGCGTCCCCTCCCGTTCGAAGAAGATGCTGCCCTTGAAGTGCAGATACGGTGCGAAAATCACGGATTCGCCCGGCACCTGCGGCACAAACATCGTGCGCAGATAGCGACCCGAAACCATGAAGTTGCGCACCTTGCAAAACGGGCAAATGAGCAGCCGTTCGGCCTCCTCAAACTGAATGGGGGCGCCGCATTGCGGGCAATTATGTTCGACGAAAAAGGACAACGGTTCCTCTCCGTTATCGCCAGGAATGCGAAAAAACTTGGGGCGGCAGCATTTTCGGTCGGTGGCCCGCATCGATCCGCGGGGCAACGGCCGCGCGATGTATTTTCACTGCACGGTCGAGTTGATGAGCTCGGGTTTGTTGTCCTTGTCGAGCACAAAGATCCCGGGGAATCCGTCCGTCTCGAAGCCCTTCGATGGGTTGTTCTTCAGCTTTGAATCTCGAAGGATGAGCGATCCCGTCCGATTGTTGCTGACGAAGAAAATGGCGCCACCGCCCTCGTTCGCGGTGTTGTTTTCAATTAATGTCCCGCACAACGACAACGTAAACTCGTTGCCGTCGTTGTAGATCGCGCCACCGGAACCGCCGCCGGGCGTGCCCGATTTCGCGGGATTTGCGCCGTTGCCAATCGCCCTGTTTCCGATGAACAGACTATTGATGACCGTATAAGAAACACCGATGGAGGAAAGGCCTCCACCGTTGCTGCATACATTTTCCTGAACTTTATCTGAACCTCCGAAGGTGCTGCTCACCACGTACAACGGTTGATTGTTGTGCTGCTGCAGTGCCCTCACGGCGCCACCGCCCACGTCAGGGCCCGTATCGTCACACACATTGTGCAGAAAACGGCTGTTGATGATCTTCATTCGGCCCCCCGAGGCGAATATCGCGCCGCCACCTTCGGGCTTTTGCCCCTTGGCGTTTCCGTCCACGAAGGTCAGGTTCTGGATTGTCAATCGAGGGTGATCCTGGTTGTCGCACTTCGCCGTGGTCCATTTTTGCGCCTGATCGCAGGTGTTCATGTACAGGATGCGCACCTTTCCCCCGCCCGAAAGCGTCACCTTGTCTCCGCCATCGATCACGATCTCGGGACCGGTATCGTTGAAAATCTTCGCTGTCGCCGACAGGGTGATCGTGACGGGATTGGTACCACAGTTGAACGTGATGACACCACCCTTGGCGACCGCGTCCACAAAGGCCGTGCCGGTACAGCTCGCCGCCGTGCCGTCGCCAACCACGGTCTTTGGCTTCGAGACATCGGCCAGTTTTGCTTCCGTCGGAATCGCACAGCCCCCCGAGGGATTGCCGGCAGGATCTTTGCCAGGCTTTGTTTGTGGATCCGTGCCGGATCCCGTCCCGGTGCCGGTGCCGCCGCTGCCTGTACCTGTACCGGTTGTAGCCGAACCGCCGCTGCCTGTACCGGTTGTAGCCGAACCGCCGCTGTTGGTCATCATGGGTGAATCACCCGATCCCCCACCGCATGCTGCGAGAAAGAGGGCTCCGGTCAACACCATCGTCCATCGCATCATCTTAGTCCTCGTCGTTCAGTTTCAAATTGTCAATCAAACGTGTTTTACCAAAGAAAGCAGCGCCCAGGATCATCGCGGGTCGCTCGATTTGTCCCATGGGCGCGAGCGAAACCACATCGCGAATCTCAAGATAATCGATGCCGTCGGTATGTGGCAGCAACGTTTTCGTTGCAAGATCGATCAAACGCTGCACGTCGATATCGCCGGCAGCGAACTGTTCTCGGGCGACTTGCAATGCCCGTGGCAGAGCCAACGCGCGTTGTCGTTCCTCCGGGGACAGGTAACTATTCCGGGAAGACATGGCAAGTCCATCTGTTTCTCGGACGGTTTCGTGCGACAGGATCTGCACCGGCAAATTGAGATCAGCCGCCGTGCGACGGATGACCAACAGTTGCTGGTAGTCCTTTTCGCCGAAAATCGCCATATCTGGTTCGACAATCGCAAACAGCTTTGCCACAACGGTGGCGACGCCCCTGAAATGTCCCTGGCGACGAGCGCCGCAAAGGCCCGTGGCAAGAGGTCCGGGTTCAATGAAGGTTTGAAAGCCCTCGGGATACATGGCGAGTTCCGTTGGCGCAAACACGATCGAAACACCCGCCGCTTGAGCGCGCGCCAGATCACCTTCGAGATCGCGCGGATACTTATCCAGATCTTCTTTCGGGCCAAACTGCGTCGGGTTAACGAACAGGGACATCACCACGACATCGGCGTGTTCGCGGGCCACCCGCAACAATGTCTCATGACCGGCATGCAAAAAACCCATCGTGGGCACAAGCGCAATGCGCTTGCGCTGAGCATGCATGGCGCGCGACCAGGACCGCATCTCTTCCGGCGAAGCTACCACCTGCAATTCGCTTTTCTCACCCGTCTTCATTTGTATGACTCCTCCTGCGACGGAAAGCGACCGTCGCGTACCTCGCTTGCGTATTGCGCAAGCGCCCCCAACGCATCGGTTCCCAGCGTGGCAAAACGACGCGCAAACTTTGGTTTCCAGTCTGGATCCAGACCCAACAAATCATTCAACACCAGGATCTGGCCATCGCAATCCGCACCGGCACCGATTCCAATCGTCGGAATGGGAACGCTGCGTGTGATCTCGGCGCCAAGGGATGCCGGAATCCCCTCCAGCACCATCGAGTAGGCACCCGCCTCTGCAATGGCTTGCGCGCCTTCGAGGATGTTCTGCGCGGCGTCGGCCTGCCGACCTTGAACCTTGAATCCGCCGAGTCGATGAACGGACTGAGGCGTCATGCCCACGTGGCCCATCACCGGTATTCCGATCGAAACCAACCGTCGTACGGTTTCCGCCATCTCAATTCCGCCTTCGAGTTTGACCGATTCGGCTCCACCTTCCTTGATGAGGCGGCCGGCGTTTGCAATGGCTTCATCTTGCGAGGACTGGTAACTCATGAACGGCAGATCCGCGCAAAGATGAGCACGCGAGGTCCCCCGGCGCACCGCCCGCGTGTGATACACCATGTCGTCCACTGTCACGGGCAGTGTATTGGCATGACCTTGCACCACCATGCCGAGTGAATCACCGACCAGGATGAG
>JAYUPZ010000372.1:0-3636 GCA_043759805.1 Myxococcales bacterium
ATTTCCTGCACCACCACCTCGTCGTCCATGTCCAACGGATCAAGGACGAGGTTGATTGGCGTAAAGGCGCCGCGGTTAACCCGAACCCTGTCAAAACGCGCGCCGTGATACAGATCGAAGTACGAGCGAACTACGTAGGTTCCCGGAGGCACATACAGCGTGTAGTTCCCCTGCTCGTCGGCCATTGAGGTCCGGGCCGTGCCGTCGCTGCCACGGCCAATAACCGGCGCGAAGCCTATTGGCTGGCCCGTGCGACTGTCGACCACCCTGCCCTTCAAACCGGTTTTCGTATCCGCACCGATCTCAAGTTTGAGCGTCGGCATTTCGGCGATTGGCGCTGCGACAGGCGCCGCATTCGGATCGACGGGCACCGCATTCGGATCCACAGGTGCTGCATTCGGATCCACAGGTGCTGCATTTGGATCCACAGGCGCCGCGTCCGGATCAGGTGTTACGTTAGTTTCCGGAGGTGGCTCGGGAGCAACAGGCTCCACGGCCGGAACCTCTTGCGGCGGCTGCGCGTGCGCAAACTGCCCAAAAGGCGCCCCCGTCAGGAACAGAAACAAAGCTGCGGACGTGGTCGCGCGCACAAAGAGCGCGACTCCGTGGGACGGTCGGTACATGAGAACCTTCTACGATAACGAAGTGATGATTAAGTGGCAGAAGTGTAGCGTTCTCGTGTCGACGCTACATTCAAGTCAGTCTTGTAGTTTTTCGGTCACGACCGCGATGTGAGAAGCACCGCCACCGCGAGCGAGATCAAGAACTTCCATGGCACGGTCGTACGAAACACCGTCCTGTGCGTCGAAATAGACCCGGCGATCACCGCGAGCAACCAGCATACGCTTCAAACGCTCCGGAAAATCCTTATCCGGAAACACATCCTGATTGATCCGAACCTGACCATTGGACGTCACCGTCACAACGATGGGCGCTTCCTGATTCGGATCCGCCTCTTCAGGCTGCTGTTCCTCTTTCTGTTCTTTCTCGGGAACGTGCACCCAGAACTGGTCGTTCATCGCGGCCGTCAGAACCATGAAGATGATGAGCAACACCAAGACCACGTCAACGAGCGGCGTGACGTTCATCTCGGGACGGTGTTGCCCCTTTTTGCCCGCTGGGGCGCCTATGTCCATTGCCATGGTGTCGTCCTTACCCGAAAATTATTTCGCTGCTTCATCATCCTGCCGGTGATTCACCTTCAAGGCGACACCCGGAAAGCCAACCTGTTGCGCCACTCGATAGAGCTTGCGAACCTGTGCGTAGCTCGCGCCCTTGTCGCCTCGTAGCACAACCCGTTTGCCGGGCTCGCGCTTGGCGGCAGCCTTCAATTGTGCTTCGATTTTGGTCCACTCGACCTTGTCGTCTTCGAAGAAGACGTCGCCTTCCTTGCTCACAGAAAGAGTGAAACTCTTGGAGTTTTCGTTTTTCTTCGGATCGGTGTTCACGATGCCGGGCAAGCTGATTTGCTGTCCCTGCTGCAAGGCCGGAATCACGACCATGAAGATGATGAGGAGCACCAACACCACGTCGACTAGCGGCGTGACGTTCATGACGGGTCTTGCCCGGTGCCCCTTACCTTTCCATTTTGGTACCATGCTTGCGACCTCCAGAATCAGGCAGAAACAGGGGAAGTCTGTTTAACCGAAGGCGCAGCAGCAGCTTTCTCGCCTTCCACTTCGCGCTTGGCGATCTTGCCGCCACCTTCAGCTTTGCCACCGGTGCTCGAATCAAGGTTGTCGACAAGCTCGCTCTTCGTGTGCTGCAACCCTGCTTCGTATTTCGCAAGGCGGGCCGACAGAGAATTGAACACAAGCACCGACGGAATCGCGACCATGAGGCCGTAGCCGGTAACGATGAGCGCCTCGGCAATCGCAACACCGATGGTACCCATGCCGCCCGATCCCTGCTGGCTGACCAGCTTGAAAGCGTTCAAAATACCGAGGACCGTTCCAAGCAGACCGACGAAGGGCGCGGTTGAACCGGTTGATGCGAGAATGTTCATGCCGCGGTTAAGTTCGGCACTGAGATTCTCGCTTTTTCGCTCAAGTGCGCGGGCGGCGAGTTCGGCTGATTTGTGCACATCGTGGCCAGTAGCGCGATGCTTCGTGAAGGTTTCGACACCCGTGATGATGTACGACGCCAGGTGGCTTCCGCGGTGTTCATGGGCAATGCCAAGCGCACCCTGAAAGTCTCCCTTGGAGAGCAAGGGACCTGCTTTTTTCGCGAATTTTCGGCCGGCGCGATAGGCGAACAGCAGCATCATCACGCGATCCAGTCCAACGTAGATGGTGGCAACCGCCTGTATGGTGAGAACGGCCACAACCGCCCGCACGAGGTTGCTCATTCCGGTCCATAACTCAACAAGGTTCATTTCCATTTTGTTTTTCCTATCGTTCTTTTTGAAAACTAGGCCTGCGCGGGCTTGAATACGAATCGCCGCTTGTACGGATAGGGAACCGCTGTTCCGTCCGGCAGGTGTGCGGGGGTAAAGACCTGGGTGAGAGCACATCGCAACACCACTTGGTCAGGGATCATCGGATGCGACTGAATCACCTTGGCTGACACCACCTTGCCGGAGGTGTCGATCATCATCTGTACTTCAATGCGGATGGTCGCGGCATTGGACAGCAATGCCTCGGGGGTCTCTGGTGCTCGGCATCCAGAAACGAACTCGGGAGCCTCGATGGTTTCACGCTGCTGCTCGGGCGGAGGCGCGACGGGCTCGTCCCTCACAACGGGAGCTGGTGGTGGTGGCGCGGCGGCGACCACCGGTTTGGCGACGGTTTCTTCAAGGACCCCATCAACCGCCCCGGTGTCCTCAGCGCCACCGGCCAATTCACCCTCTGCCTCGACGGGACGATCTTCCGGAATCTCTTTGAGGTTCACCACAGGGGTCAAGCGCTTCGCGGCTTTCTTGACAGACCCGGCCTTGACGAGAGCCTTCGGTTTAGGGGCTTTAACCGTCGGCATGTCGGCGAAGGTCACCTCTTGCTCGCGCTCCTGGCGGTGTTTATGGACCTGGTGTGCGGTGACAGCACCACCCACGAGCAACGCAATCCCTCCGAAAATTCCAATGGATAAAATCGCAGACGCACCCTGTCGCCCGCGGTTTTCTTTGCTGCTAGATTTTTCGAATTCTTCAAACATCGGATGGCCATCCTTCGTCCCGAATCGCTCTCAAGGGATACCCACGCTGCGTGACGCCCCTGTGTCAGCTTTATTAAAGTCAGGTTACAGATCTGCAACAGAGGGCCGAGATCGAGCCTGGAGCCGCGTCATTTTTCCCCCACGCGGAGCAGCATTCCGCTTTGCGATTGGCTTAGGCTCGCGTCTCTGTCCTTGGAGATTCATCGCGTGTTTACGCCTCGCGAGGGACTTGCCGATCCCAACTATAACTCTGGACTGACCTCGACGGGGGAGGAGGTGATCGAAAACGATCGGGCCAAAGCCAATCTCTACTTTTACTCCGAGATCTACAACGCTCTGAAACATCCGGATCCCGAGGATGTGATTCGGTTGCGCAATCTGGCAGCAAGACACCTGGGCGAACGCGATTGGCGCATTCTTGATCCGGCCTGTGGGCCGGCAAACTGGCTGAAGGCCTTCTCGAATGGCCGCAACGTTCTGGTGGGT
>JAYUPZ010000373.1:0-3626 GCA_043759805.1 Myxococcales bacterium
TGAAGCGCCAGTAGCTCATGACCCCCCATCTTGCGAGGAGGCTGAGCCCGCCAACCACCGACTCTTTCGCGTAATGCTATTTTTGCGAACGTCGGCGTATCCGTCTGCCAAGGATGGTGGCAAACAATACGGCGGGCCATAACGCCGCCGACGGCGAGGGGTGTTTCGCGAGATAGGCACATCCGTTGGAGGACAGATCGGCATCTGGATTCTTAAGACCACCATCGTTCATCGCCACGCCCCCATCTGCGGGAGACCAAGGGATAGCACCGATACCAGCGTCAGCCTGCGCGGAAAGTCGAATCGACGGGGGCGCGCTGATTTTGCAACCGCCTGACAGATCGACCGTCACCTCCCCATCAAGGGATGTTTCGTTGCCAGCAAGATCGACCACCGACAACGTCATACGTATCGGGCCGGTCGGCACGGTCCAGTTGAATCCATGTTCAACCGGACAAGTGATCCACGGACCAACCGACAGGACATTGCCAACCACTTCGCTCACCTTGGTTCCCCATTCGGTCGCCGAAACCGTCGCACGGATGTACTCACCGTCCGTACGAATGTCGTCAGAGAATCCGACGTTCCAATGTCGACTGCTTTCGTCGCAACAGGAGTCGCTGTTGCGGCAGGTTATGAATTCGCAACTGAGACTGACGCGACTGAAATCAGGTGGCGTGGTGTCAAAGTCGGCCCCGACCTGAAACTCTTCCAGAATGTTCCACTCAGGTTTCAGAGGGCAGTCTGCCGGATTAGCCTGGTTGCAGTACGAATACACGAGGCGGTAATTGCCCGGTGCAAGCACCCCATCGGGGCGAAATCGATCCCATCCATCGTTGATTCGTGTCCACACGCCGGTGATCTGGGAACCATTCGATGACTCAAGGCGGACCACGGTTGAAGCATTGATGGATCCGTCCCGCAGCGACCACAACTTCACTGTCGGTAGAACGTTGACCGGAACCGGTTGGGTCACGGTGGCCAGGTTGGTCGTTCCCCGTAGGTTTGCCGGGGGACCACAACTACAAGCGGATGCAGGTGTGGTGGTGACAACGAGGCCGAGAAAGGAAAACAACAACGCGCCTACGGCAACGATCCGTTTCGACGGTCTGGTGTGGCAAGCTTTGTTTACGTTCAACACGGCGAATAACTCGGGTTAGGTCCAACGAGGTTGTGGTGATTGAAGATCCACCAGCGATCGTTCCAGGCGGCCTGACTGACAAAGAAAAAATAGTAGTTCAACAAGTTTGCCACGAGATCGCGATGCGTGCCCGAGAGTCCCGTTGTCTGCATTGCGTAGTACACGGCCTTTTTCGCGTCGAGAACCTTGTTGCTGCCGCTGTTGATGGTGACACAGGGTTGACCTGCGGAAACAAAACAGTTGATTCCGTGCACCGACTCCCAGAATGCCTGGCGTACCGAGCTGCCGTAGTCGTAGGTTGCAAAATCGCCTGGCGACGTACCACACGACGCACTCGTGTTGTAGCAATCGAGTCGGTCGTCGTTGTCTTTATGTGTCGACGAAGTACCGGCGTTATCGAGTTCCCACAAGGAACCATTGTCGTAATTGGTGAATCCCGTATTCAAACCGAAAATGCTTGAGAACATGGCAATCGAGTGAATCGCTGCAACGCTCTCCCCAACCGAGCGACCTTCTTCCGACGTTCCGCCTTCACAAGTGGGCCCCACAGGATTGCCCGACCGCGATACGACTAAGGGAAATTGAAATCGATAAAGTGAATCGGCAAAATGACCGTACTCGTGAAACACGCCCGAAATTTTCGGGGGTGATAGGCCAGAGAGCGAATACCCTTCGCCAAGTTGTATGCACGGGGTCGTGTCCCAATCGTCAGGAGACGTTTGAACGAAACAACCGCCGGGAAGGTATCGTGCGAATCCATCGAAAGTCGTCGCCGTTGACCTAGGCCGGGTCACAACACGGAGGGCAATCCCGGTGGAAAATTCAGGATCAGCTGTGGGAAATTGGGAGAACATCTGGAGCGCATGGGATTTCATGAAATACATCCAATACGTTGCGTGCTGCAATTGAAACTGCGCAGTGCCGGGATTCGCAAGGAAGTTCGGGGAGGCCGTGGTGGTTGTAAACGGTGTTTGCTGTCCCCCCACCAACGTGTCGCCATTGAAGTTGGCGATTCCCCAATGGTATTTGTTTGAAGAACTGGACATGAGAAACGGGTAAACCGTCGAGCCTTCGACCCACGTCGGAATGGTAGCGTCAATTTGGCGCGCCTGAAACGGATCTTGATCTGTCGAATTTGGCCGATAGACGCGGTACACGCTGCTTGAAACAGACCCGCGGTCCTCGTCTGCGAATGCGCTCAAGACTTCGCCGCTACCAGCATCGACGTAAAGCCGAATCGGCGAGTCGTCCCCTATATCTCGCGCGAAGGTTGCATTCGTCGGCAATGCGCGAACCGGCAAAACGGTACGCCCGTGTTCAAGATCGAAGACGGGGGCGTCCACCTCTGTTAAATAATCGCGCCCTGCTTGCGCTATAAGCGCCATCCGGGCGATGTGCGATGCGTTCTCGTTCGAAACATCGACCGAACTTGAACCTAAATCCATTGCCGGATTGATCAATTCTCCTCCTACTGAAACGAGTTCGTCGTTGACAAAAACCGCGATGATCTCGCCTGCGATAACCGGATACCCTCGAAAGTCTTGCGAGAATTGAACGACTCGAAGGCGTTTACCGTCAATCAACGAATCCGTATCACTGGTCTGCCGCAGCCAATCAAAATCGCGAGCGTCGGTAGCATCCGAACCTTGTAAGTCGAAAAGGGCGCGATTGCGGAGAACGAAACGAGCAACCGCTTGTTTCGGCGTTTCCCCAGAGGCCCGTTGGAGAAGACCACCTCGACCAAGACCCCAAATGCCACCCAGTCGCCCGTTTCTTCGAAAGTTAGCGGACAATACGCCTGACACCGGCTGAGATGGGCTCTCTGGAAGTCTATCGGCCCATCCGAGTTCGTCGCGTAGCAGCTGCAATCGGGTTCGTCGCGAGCGCAGAGTTACGCCGCCACTGCCATCGTCTAACTTGACCGATGGTCCGCCCGCCACGTCGCTGGCGGCATTTTTGTTTTGAATTCGCTGCCAAAAAGGAGCTGCAAGGGCGCTGCTTTTCGGCACCACAAATAGCAAAGTTAAACCGACAGCAGCTTGGAGGAAGGTCCTTCCCGATCGACTCGGACTAAACGTTCTGGGACGTAAACTCGTCATTTTGTAAAACGATATTCCCAAGCCCAAATAAGTCAATCGACTGACACGGGAAGCGCCTCGACGGCAAAAACAAGTTACGGCGGCCACGCCCTTTTCGAAGCCGATCCGTCTCAATTCATCACCAACGGTGCCACTGGAAACGATAGCGATCAATGCAATTCCGGTTTATTACGAACCCGCTTATGCGGTCACCCGAATTCCCTCATCATTCCAAGCGATCGTGGTCTATTGTCTGACCAAACCGCCGTGATACCGTGTCATACCCCCGTGGCACCATCGGGCGGACTCGAAATTGCGTGTGAGGTCTGCATTGAAGGCGAACGACAGGTTGACGAACGGCGAGCTGGATACCGTCCTGGGGATCCAAATTACGGTGGCGTGGGCGG
>JAYUPZ010000374.1:0-3611 GCA_043759805.1 Myxococcales bacterium
CGAAGTCGGCAGACGCCGCATGGTTTCTGATATCTGATCGTGCGCGAGTTCGGACGCGTCGCCATTTCGGCGGGTCGCCTTGGCTTGCGCGTTGCTCGCAGGATCTTCCAGAGCGCGCGTCATCAAGGCATCAATTGAATCGGGGGGGAGCGGCGGTTCTTGCCGCGCTTCTTGCGGCGCTGGATTCACGGCGATCTGCATGTTTGGAGAAGGACGAACGTGGCGGACGCGTTTTGGGGTTGGCTCGTGGGAGGGCTCGGGCTCAACGGGAATGGTCGACACTGGATCCGCCGGCATGGCAACGGGGGATTCGGGCGGTGGGGCCTCCGACGTTCGGCTGATCTGGTGAATCTCCGGCCTTGTAACCGTGAAATGTGTGGCCGCCGTTGGATCATCATTCGCGGGCAACAACGACTGGGTCCAGGCGGGCAAAGAATCGACCAGGTACGGCCAAACAAGACGCACGTCCCTGACCAGCTTTTCCACCCGAGGTCGCGTCTCACGTTCCAGGGACGGCCGCGCCAACGCACCACCCACGAATGCAAGGGTCAGTGCAAAGACCGAGCGCTTCCAACGCGAAGGGGAGCGCGGCTTTTTGTGATACGCTTTGGGAAATCTCAACGGTGGAATCGCCTGCGACGGCGCCAACCAATGCACCTCAGACTCGATTTCGATCGGATGTCGCTGGGGCTCGGGGGCCCAGGTCGACCGTGGTCGATAGGCCGATCCAACGTTTGAATAGTCCATCACGCCTCCCGGAAATCAGAGTGAACCCTCAACAACCCGATACGTTGACCGCCCGGTCCCTGACTCCGGCGCGGTAAAGTAAGGGGAAATCCTACGCCTAAATCCCATGTAGGACAATCGAATCGAACGAAGCCTGGGTAATCAGCGATCGTCGGCGAGCGCATTGCGCAATAAAGTTGAAAGCAGCCGTTTTGCGCGTCGTTCGTGATCCCAGAGTACGTTTAGCTCTGTCTTAAAGGAGCTCGCGTCGGATCGAAGACAGTAATACGGATTCTGCGTGTATCGTGGCGAAATAAGGCGATGACACAAATGCAGATTATCCGATCGATGGCGTGGCTTGCAGCGTTAGGCCTTACTGCGGGGTGCCCGGAAAACGGTTCAAAGTCGCAGGATGTCAACGATGGTTCGGCGGGGAGCACCGGCGGCGACAATATGGTCGCAGGTGCGGATGGCGCGGCTGGGAATGGCGGGCGGGCAAGCGCGAGCCCCGACGGCAGCGTCGGTTCGCCGATTCCTGCGTCGATTGTCACCCCGGATCTCGCAGCAGACACCGCGTCGCCACCGGCCGACTTCGTGGCGACGGCGTTGTGGGGAGCGGCACCCGGCGATCTCTGGATCGGGGGAACCAAGGGCCTAATCCAACATTGGGACGGCAAAGCGTGGGTTGATAGACCATTTCCGGCCGCATGTGCGATTCAAGGTTTGTGGGGCGCTGGTCCGGATGCTGTTTATGCCGTGAGCTGCAACACCGCGGCGATATGGACGGGCTCCACGTGGAATGAACTTCAAACACCCCTCACCGGGACATTTTTAGGTGCAGTTTCAGGCTCGTCCCGCAGTGACGTATGGCTTGGAGCGGAGGACGGAAGACTGGCGCATTGGGACGGCCACGTGTGGTCGTTGCTCGCCTCGGCGACTGATAAATTGATACGGAGTTTCTGGATCAACAGTGCGAACGAAGGATGGCTGGTGTCCGGATCTGGAAGCCGCACCACCAAGGTCAGTCGTTGGTCGGGTGGAGCGTGGACTGCTATCGACATGACCGGCGTGGGTACCGGAATTCCGCTCGGCGTTTTCGCGACCCAACCCGACGACATCTGGATCGGAACTCACGACGGTGTGTATCGTTTCAACGGCGCCCGTTGGAGTGAACCGCCAGGTCTTGCGGATATGCCGGGGCGCGGATCCGTGTTCAGCCTCTGGGGGCGGTCATCGTCGGACCTCTACGCCGCAGGATCGCCGTTGTGGCATTTCGACGGCGAAACGTGGAAGGCGATTGCTATTCCCGCGCCCAATCGCGTGGTGCGGGCGATCTGGGGGCAGGCGAGTACGGGCGGCGAGATCTGGATCGCCGGGGATCATGGGTTCATCGGAAGGGCGCGTTAAGGAACGCAGTCGTTCGCCGTTTTAAGCGCGTCAATCATTTTTGCACAGGTTGTGTGCGACAAAACCCGGTTCCTCTGGTCTCTGGGGAGTACGAAAGAAAACCCCGTAACACAAAGGAATCGCAATCTATGAAAAATCTCTTCAGAGTTCTGGCAATCTTGGTGATGGCGTCGCTCTCAGCTCCGGCGTCGAAGGCGCAAGCGGGCGATTACACCTCGAAAGTGCTCATACCATGGGTCTTCACCATGGACGGGGTGACCTACGGCAGCTTCTACGCAGGCAACTACCGTTGGGGCGTGATCCTCGACAACAACCCCGGCGGCGTGGCGATGTTTCAGGCGGCCTCCACTGCCTTCTCGCTCAACAAGAACTTGCAGGTGGGCTGCCAAAACTGCCGCTCCTTCACACTCGCCAAGTACCCAGTGACGGGCTCAGTGCAGTTCTGGGTTCCCGAAACGGTGATGGTCAGCAATCAATAGCGAGGTGCGAGATTCTTACAACCCATGCGCGAAGTACGCGGATGATGCAGTGATGTTGATCCAACGCTCTTCATTCGCGATACCATCGACCTTGCGTGGACGCAGATGACGGGCAGCAGGTCAGTAAGTTGGTTTGAAAACCAACACCGTTGGCACTGCTGGCATCGTCCCAGTGCGCGGTTCAGGAAGCAGAAAAAAGACAACAATGCCGAAACACGTGTTCGTTTTGTGTTGCCTGCTGTGGGGATGTGAGGACCAGCGTTCCGGGTCCGTCGGTGTGGCCGATGCGGGTGGCAGCCGTGATGGGGCCACGGCGTTGGATGCTGGAACGGGGACGACCCCATCCAATCCGGATCGGTACTGGCTTGATGAAATCGGTACAGGCTTGGCACAGCGTATGAATGTTTGCGCAGGCGGTGCGAAGGATCCCATCGCACTCGCCCTGTGCGCGAGCGACGAACCCATTGACAGTCTTGCGAAACTTTATGCGACGCTCAAGCTCGATGGTTCGATTCCACGCTCCATCGCCCTCGGAACGAATTCTTCCGGACTGGGCGCCCGGATCGTGTCGGCTGCAATCCTCGCATTTTCGTGATCGGAACGAATGAGGGTCACAGCACGCCGACGCTAGACCAAATCGTGGTGACTTCGTTCGTTCGCGGCGAACAAAAGGTGGAGATGGCGGGATACGATCCGGAAAGCGATCGCATCAACTTCTACTTGCTGATCTTCGAGCAGGATTGCAATCGCAGCCGTTGTGATCCCGCTGACTTGCTCTCGGAGAAGATCGAGTCGGGCTGGCGGGATTGGACGTTCTACGATGCCGCATCTCTGCAGGACACCCCCTGGATTGCCTCTCCTGTCACCGTCCGGAGGGACCCCTCGGGCAGACGCGGTTCCTGATGCGCGATCTGGCAGAACCCTGGCTTCACTGGATGCCGCCCGTGGACCAACAGAACCCGTGCGGATTGGACATGCCAAAACACGTTTTTCCTGATC
>JAYUPZ010000375.1:0-1583 GCA_043759805.1 Myxococcales bacterium
GTTTCTGGCAGTCCCGTCACCGACGAGGACGGGACAAGAACCATAGCTCTGTTTTTCAATCCGGGAACGTTTGCGACGATTGGGGGTGCCAACGTGCCGTTGTTGTCGATTCGCTCGACGGAATTTACGGTTGGTCCGGATGGGCCGAATGCGATGCCCATGCCATTACCGGCGAACAGCGCATACACGTTTGCGTTTGCGCTGACAGCTGACGAGGTTGACGAAGATACGACCATCAATTTCAGCCAAGCTGCCGCTCTGTATGTGGAGAATTTCTTGCAGTTTCCCAATGGCATTCCGCTTGCCGTAGGGGTGAGCCATCCTGACAAGGGTGCTTGGTGTGCCGAGCCGAACGGACGTGTGGTGACCGTCGTTGGTGTGCAAAGTGGGCGCGCCATCTTGGATCCTGAAGTCGCAGCAACCACAGCCGAACTTGAATTCGTGGCGTCCCGGTACCAGGTTGGCCAAAGCCTGTGGCGCGTACCCATTAGTCACTTTACATATGACGATATCAATCCACCATTTGGCGCGAGCAAGGGAACTACGTTTCCTCGTGTTGATGAGCCGCAGAAGAAGAACGAAAACAAACGTAGTCCGAAACCGAGATGCCCCGAAGACGGTTCTGTTATCGGCTGCGAAACACGGACTCTCGGCGAGGAGATAGCAATCACGGGAACCCCGTACCAATTGATCTACTCGTCAGAGTATGCGCCTGGCGACAATCGAACACGACATTTCAGTATCGCTGCCAAGCCCCTGAGGGACGGCCACGAGAAGATCGCCGAGGCAACACCGGGACAAACCATCATCGAGACGGTGGTCGCGGGACAAATGATTCGTCGGGAGGTGCCGCGTGCTGGGTTTGATCGCGACAACCCTGTGTTCGATGGGTTTGAGTGGGACGGACGAGATGCCTACGGTCGAAAGGTACAGGGGGCGCAGTCGGCGAGGGTCCGAGTGGGGTATACCTATCCGATCGTATACCGTACGCCCGAAGAACGAGAACTTGTCTTCGCCGAGTGGTCAAATGATCAAGGTAACGCTTCCCTCGTTCGTGATGCGGCGAAAATGGTTCTTTGGTCGGAACCACGTAACCCGACGGGGGCACCGTGGACTTTGGGTGACTTTCATGTGCCGCGCGAGGACCTCGCGGGTTGGAAGCTAGACGTTCATCACGCCTACGACCCGGCAGCTCGTCTTGTTCACAAGGGTAACGGTATGACGGTATCCGGAACAGATGTTCGATCGCTGATCTATACCTACAACCGTATTCCGCGAGAAACACCGACCTCATCGTTCAGATACGGCCTGGGCGTTCAAACGATGCCAAATGGGGATTTGTTGATCAAAGGAGTTACTGCGAATGGAGGGATAAGGTCACTGCATCGCCTAGATCCAGACGGAGTGTTTCATAACACCTTCATCGGTGGCCAATCGTTGACATACCCGGAGTTCTTCAAGGCGGATGGATCTTTCTACACCTCGAACTATGATGATTTCTTCTTTCGCTTTGAACTTAATCATGTCAGTTCGACGAATTTTCGCCGTCTTGGGCCGGTTCGACTCTTCGTAAACACCCAGAT
>JAYUPZ010000376.1:0-3608 GCA_043759805.1 Myxococcales bacterium
GGGCGCTTTTTCTGGCGGCCGCAGCGGTCCCCGAAAGAACGGAAACGCCGCTCATCGTGGAGGGTCAGTCGCATCTGCTTGATTCAGCCGACAATCTCGATGCTGCGCGGATCCTGATTCGCGGTATCGAGGAAAAAGAGTTTATCGTTCGTTTGCTCGATGAAACCCTGCGCGCCCCCGGCATACGGGTGTTTATCGGCGCCGAAGCGAGCCTTGCCGACCACACCGATATTTCGGTCGTGACGGCGAGCTACGGGGGCGACGAAAAGCCACTCGGAACCATCGGTGTCATTGGTCCATCCCGGATAAATTATTCAAAGGTGATCTCGCTCGTCGACTTCACTGCCGATATGATCGGAAACGCGCTTCCCAAGCGTTGACGCGTCTGCCCGATGGGCCTGTTTTGGAGTATGGTGCGCCTGTGAGCCAACAAGAAGAGCAGCCAACCGCAGAATCATCCCCCACGCCGGCCGAAGAATTGACGCCCGTGGTCGAAGTGACGCCGGAACAGCGGATCGAGGTTCTCGAAAAAGAGAAAGTCGACCTTCGCGAGCGAATGCTTCGGGTGGCCGCCGATTTCGAGAACTGGAAAAAGCGCGCCAAAAAGGATCTCACCGACGTCGAGTGGAACGCCAAGAAGGATGTCTTGAAAGATTTCCTCGATGTTGTGGATGGTCTCGAGCGCGCAACCGCAGCGTCAAGCGATGTGCCTCAGGCGCAACCGGTCCTTGAGGGTGTCCGACTTGTGTTGCGTTTGTTCCAGAGCAAATTCGAGCGTCATGGCGTCACGCCGGTCGAATCCAAGGGTCATCCCTTTGATCCACGCTTGCACGAAGCCGTTGCGCGTGTGCCGACCGCCGATGCACCGGTCGGTCAGATCATCGATGAGCTCGTCCGCGGCTACCGAATGGGCGATCGACTCTTGCGTCCGGCCGTGGTTTCAGTGGCCGCCTCCCCTGTGGTGGCCGCCGCCGATCCCGCGGTTCCCCCGGAAGGAAACGAATAGGGCGAGAGCGCAACGAATCACCGATTGAAGGCGACAGGGAGCGATCATGGGCAAGATAATCGGTATTGACCTGGGAACGACGAACTCGTGTGTTGCGGTTCTCGACGGAATGGAGCCGTTGGTGATCCCCAATTCTGAAGGCGCACGAACGACGCCGTCGGTTGTTGGGTTTGTGGATGATCCCGAACCTCTGGTTGGTCAGATCGCCAAGCGTCAGTCGATTACGAACCCCGACAAAACGATCTACGCCATCAAGCGGTTGATGGGCCGCAAGATTGGCGACGCCGAGGTCGCGCGTCACAAGCAGACCTGCGTTTACAAGATGGTGGCGTCCGACAACGATGACGTCTGGGTAGAGGTCGGAAGCGAGCGGCATTCGCCACCCGAGATCTCGGGCATTATTCTGGCCAAGATGAAAAAAACCGCCGAGGACTACCTTGGCGAGGAAATCACCGATGCCGTCATCACCGTTCCGGCTTATTTCGACGATGCGCAACGGCAGGCGACAAAGGATGCCGGTCGGATCGCGGGTCTCAATGTGTTGCGTATCGTCAACGAGCCCACCGCCGCCGCACTCGCGTACGGCCGTACGTCGATTGCGGCAACCAAGAAGATTGCAGTCTTCGATCTCGGGGGTGGCACGTTCGATATTTCGCTCCTGCAACTGCAAGATGGTGTTTATCAGGTCAAGGCAACCAACGGAGATGGCTTTCTGGGTGGCGAGGATTTCGACGCGCTCATTATTGAGTCCCTGATCGGGCAGTTCAAGAAGGACAACAATATCGATTTGCGAGACGATCGTATGGCGTTGCAACGCCTGCGCGAAGCTGCTGAACGGGCAAAACAAGAGCTCTCGAGCGCCATTGAAACCGAGATCAACTTGCCCTTTATCGCTGCTGGCGCAGACGGTCCGAGGCACCTCATCATGACCTTGACGAGGGGCAAGTTGGAGTCCTTGACCGAGGTGCTTGTCAATCGCACCTTTCCGCCCTGCGAAACCGCCATCATGGATGCGGGTTGGGCCAAGTCCGACATCGATGACGTGATCCTCGTCGGGGGGCAAACCCGAATGCCGCTCGTACAGGAACGGGTCGCGAAGTTCTTCGGCAAGAAACCCTCGCGCGAGGTCAATCCCGATGAGGTGGTGGCTGTCGGCGCGGCCTTGCAGGGCGCGGTTTTGTCCGGCCAGGAAAATGATGTTTTGCTGCTGGACGTGACGCCCCTGTCGATGGGCGTTGAAACTGCCGGCGGTGTTTTCACGGCGCTCATCCCACGCAACACCACGATTCCCGTCCGCCGAGCAGAAATTTTCACGACAGCGGTCGACAACCAACCCTACGTCAATGTCCACGTTTTACAGGGCGAGCGCCACATGGCCGCAGACAACCGCAGTCTTGCGACTTTTCAGCTCGCGGGGATTCCGCCTGCGCCTCGGGCCGCACCCCAAATCGAAGTTGCCTTCGACATCGACTCGAACGGCATTTTGAACGTTTCTGCGAAGAACCTCGGCACCGGCAAGGAACAGAAGGTCATGGTCCGTCCGACCTCGGGCTTATCCGAGGACCAGATCCAGAAGATCATTGCCGACTCGGAGTCCAACCGCGATGCCGATCACGCCAAAAAAGCCATGGTCGACATTCGTAACACGGCGGAAGCCTTGCTCTACGGTGCGAGTGCAGCTTTGACCGAATACGGTGGAAAGCTCGGTGGCGCAGACACCCAGGATGTCGAACAGAAAATGGCCGCATGCCGCGCCGCCATTGCCACCGAAAACGCCGTGGTTGCCCAGGCGGCGCTCAAGGAACTGGAAACCGCCGCCCACGCGTTGTTTGCCAAGCTTGGGTGATGGCAACGATCTGGCAGGCGCGCTAAACCTTGGCCATGGCCACGCCCACGCCCGCGGGCGATCTCTACCAGGTTCTGGGCGTCGACCGACATGCCTCTGCAGCCGATATCAAGGCCGCGTACCGACGTCTGGCGATGCGTTATCACCCCGATCGCAATCCAGATGATCAGGCGGCCGAGGAAAAATTCAAGGAAGCGTCGCGCGCTTATGCGGTTCTTTCTGAACCCGACCAGCGAGAACGATACGATCAGTTTGGGCAGGCCGACACGTCGCAGACTTTTTCCGGTGGCCTTGACGTTCAGGGCGCGACGGACTTCTTCGATGCAATGCTGGGCGATCTCTTCGGCTGGGATCGCAAACGGCGGGCAGGCGAGGATTTACGGTACACACTCGAAGTCGACTTTGAAGAAGGCGCGCTCGGTTGCGAAAAAGAAATCCATTTGCGGCGGTCCGAAAGCTGCGACGACTGTGCAGGCACCGGTGCGGTGGGTGGTGCAGCAGGACTTGCGCCCTGTTCGCGTTGTGACGGCAAGGGAAATATCAAAAGTGGCCCTGGTATACTGGCCGCGCGCCGCGAGTGCCGCGCCTGCGGTGGCTCCGGCGAAATTCCACGGATCCGTTGTCCAGCGTGTCTGGGCAGCGGTAGTGCGGAAAAGAACCGCACCTTTGTGGTACGGGTGCCACCGGGCACAGTACGCGATAGCTCTCAACGCATCGCCGGTCAGGGCGCCCCGGGTCGGCGGGGTGGGGCGGCCG
>JAYUPZ010000377.1:0-3599 GCA_043759805.1 Myxococcales bacterium
AAACGCAAACAACCTTCGCTTCTTTTGGCAGCGTTTCATGAGAAACTGCTCCTGCCCGGTAAGCTCCGGCTTCGGGTGCCATTTTTCTATCGCCATGACCTCAGAAGATCATGCCTTCGCCGCCGTGTCGATCCCGTCACGCACGAATCTCGTAACCGATCGAAATCTTTGGCATACTCAAACCGGTCGGCGCTCTAGAGAGCGAGCGCGCAGAGGAGAAGTCGTGCTTGGAGGATGCGTAGTACGCGGTCTCGAACCGCTCTGGGTAGTTATCTGGTGAGCGCGATTGCGCTGCTCAACCCGGCGTTGCATGGTGGATTTCGGTGGAGCCCAGTGGTTTTTGATTCCGCTGATGACGAAACCTTCGATTCGACAGCATGCGGACTGCAGCGGACGTCTGGCGCCCGCCACGGAAGCGTTCTACGTTGGCTCCCATGAACACCGGCACGGCCGTTGCGTCCGCCGTTAGCTTTGTATTTGTAGCCTTGTCGCTTTGGCACATTCGAATGGCGTTCTTGCCGCCATCGTCCGAGTCGGGCGTTGTGCCAACCGTCGCTGGCAAGCCGTTGTTCGCCCCGTCCGTTTCAGCCACCTTGGCAGTTGCCGTGGTCTTGCTTCTGTTCGCAGGCCTTGTCGCGGCCACGGCTGGCCTCGTGAAGGTTGGTATTCCGGAGCGCGTTCTTTCGTGGCTTTGCTATGCGCTCTCATTAGGCCTGTTGGCTCGAGCCATCGGCGAGTTCAAATACCTCGGCTTCTTTAAACGCGTTAGAGGCAGCAAGTTCGCGCGCCTCGACACACTGGTCTACTCGCCGCTGTGCCTGCTTCTCGCGATTGGCGTTGCGCTTGTTGCGTGGCAACACGGCATCTAATCACGCCATCGAGCGGACGTCCTTCAACGAGCTTCGATAGGCGAACAGATGGGCGACGAGGATTGGTTTCGACGGACAAACTGGACAGACCGGGATCAGATCGAATTCTTTGAGCGTTTGGCGCGCAGTCGGGGGCTATCCAATAAATCGCAGTACGCACGAATTCAGGCTTTGACCCTACAAAACGCTGGCTTGTTCGCAGAATCGCTCGCCTTGTTGGATCGGCTTTTCAAGGACTGGCCGGATCCTTTTCAAATGGCATCGGCCAGAATGCAACAAGGCCAATGTTACGCGGCCGTCGGCCAAATCCCAGCGGCTCTTGGATCTTACCGAGCGGCCATCGAACTTGAGAAGGAGAACCCAGGATGGACGACTGGAGTACGTTTGGAATTCGCGTGGACAGTGGTGACCCGCAAGCTAGAGGAAATGTACTCAGAAGCGATGGTGGCTTTAGACGCAGACATACCTCTGGGGTTTCCCATCCAGGAGTACAAGTACGCTGCGGCTCATGCATTGATTTACGATGGGCTTGGCAAGCATGACGCGGCAAAGCGATTTGCGCGGTCAGCACTAGATGCAGCTGCAAAGACAGAATCTGGATTTCGCAACCATCAACGCCTCGGTCTCGTAGATGCAGTGGACGGCGAGACACACGAACGGTTGCTGAAGCTCGCAGCCGACTAAAAATGTTCAAGGCTGTAGCTGATCAACGCGTCGTCGCTTCGCATCTCGCCCTTTCCACTGAACGGCGGTATCGTAGGACCATCGGTGCGCGCGCAAACCCTGTCACAACTATTCAGCGCGATGAGGGCGACAATAGTGTCTTCGGCGTTAATGAGCACTGTGGACGAAAGAAACGACGTAGCCTTCTCGCTCGAATCGCTGCACTAAAAGCGCTCCCCACGAAGATGCCGGTCCTTCCCTTCGAAATCTTCTCCGATGGCAATGACGACCTCGGCTCGATCGGCTCCCGTGTCGGTCGTGCAAACGTGGGTAGCAGAGCTTGCGCCCGGCGAAGTGTTTGACGGTTTTGTCGATGGCCGCCACCAGGCATTCCTCCCCTCGAAAAGGGGATATCGCCTGTTCGCCTTTGGTGGGACTAACGGGTGGGTCGGCCAGGTTTTTCGCAAGGACGAAGCGGCCAGTTGTGCGGGAACCGATACCCACCGGCAGTCTCGGTGCTATCCTGCCGCAGCTTGATTTGGGGGCGAAATAGACATGATTGGCGCACGCATCAACAACTACGTATGCCAGTCGTTATTGGGCGAGGGCGGCATGGGTGCTGTGTATCTGGCCGTGCATCCGATCCTGAACCGACGGGCTGCGGTCAAGGTACTGCGTCCCGAACTATGTCGCGACGTTGATCTGACAGTTCGTTTTGTGAACGAGGCGCGAGCGGCCAGCGCGATCCGGCACCGCAACATCATTGAAATCTTCGACGTCGGCACGATGGAGAATGGCGCGCCGTACATGTTGATGGAGTTTCTGGACGGTGAAAGTCTGGCAGCGCGGATCAAACGGGAGGGCCACCTTCCTGCGGCCGATGTGGTCGAATTTGCGGCGCAGGCGGCGGACGGGCTGTCGGCTGCGCACGCGAAGGGAATCATCCATCGTGATCTGAAGCCCGACAATTTGTACCTGGTCTCTGACGATGCCGTATGCGGACACGAACGGATCAAGGTCCTCGACTTTGGCATTGCGAAGCTGCGGGGCGACTGGGGTGATTCGGCCAAGACCAGCACGGGTTCGATCATGGGCACCCCGCCGTATATGGCGCCGGAACAATGCCGGGGGTTGTCGGACGAAATCGATGCGCGGTCGGACGTGTACGCCATGGGGACGATTCTGTTTGAGATGGTTTGCGGGCGTCCTCCCTTTGTATCCAAGGGATGGGGCGACGTGCTGATGATGCACTTGACGGAGTCTCCGGCACGGCCCAGTTCGCTGGTACCGAACATTCCGGGTTTTCTGGACGACATTATTTTGAAGGCGCTCGCCAAGCAAAAGGAAGATCGCTTTCAGTCGATGGAAGCTCTGCGGGAGGCGCTGATGGCGGGCCCGTCGATGACGGCGGGACGTCCAGCAGGTACGGCTTTCGACGCCACTCTACAGTCGAAACACACGGCACCTGTGGTGAAGACGCAGTTGTTGCCGACGCCGGTGCGGCGGGAGACCCAGACCACCACGACATTTTCAAACGCTGCGGGTACGATTGCGGGGGATGAGGAACGGAAGGCACCGAGGCCGAGGCGGGGACTGGTGATTGGGGCGAGCGCTCTTGCAGTTGCGGTGGCGGTGGGTGTTTTTGTGTTCAGCGGGAGAACGGTGCAGCCGGTGGCAGGTGGAATGGGACCTGGGGTGAGCACGCCAGCCGTTGTTGCGCCAGCGCCAATAAAGGTCGTGGCTGTGCCTCCAGTGGAAGCGCCGAGCGCAGTCGAGCCGAAGGTTGAACCGGTTGCGAAGGTTGAACCGGTTGCGAAATCCGAGCCTGCTTTGACGGTGAAGAGACCGTCGTCACGCCGCGCCCGTGAGCGAAAAACGACGTCGGACAAATCACCTGCTGTGGCGCCTCAAACCAAGGTGAAACCTGCAGTCAAGGTGGACCCTTTCGCGATATGAAATTATTTACGTCGATGCTTTTACTGGTTTCGTTGGTACTCGTTGCTCCCGCTGGCGAAGCATTGGCGCAGAAAGCGGACGAGCGCGACGTGAAGGCGCGGGCGTTTTTCA
>JAYUPZ010000378.1:0-7543 GCA_043759805.1 Myxococcales bacterium
ATCTCCGACCTTCAATCCAAGACCCTTTGCGGCTGCGGTGGCTTCGCGCAAGGCCGCCTGCGAGGCCGCCGCGATTGCCTGTTGACGCAAGGCCGTCTCGTCCCGTAATCCAAACGAGATCGAATTCACTTCGCTCGCACCGGCCTTGACGGCGGCATCGATGAGTGGACCCACCGACTTGGTATTCCAGAGTTCGATGGTGATGGCATTCCGTACCTGATAGCCGCGCAAGGTTTGTTTGTTATCGGTAAAATCGTAGACCGGATTCAAACTGTAGGACGACGTTTTGACCGAGCCTTCGGTCCCAACGATGGCCTTGGCCGCGTCCACGATTCTTGTTTGAACCGCAGCACTTTGTGAAGCGGCGGTCTCGGCGTCCTTGGCCTCGACGATGGCTGCCACGGTTACGGTGGCCTGGTCCGGCGTACCCGTGATCTTGCCCTGTCCCGTGGCCGTCACCATCGGTGGCCCATCGTGGTGACCACGCATGTGCCCACAGGCCGAAACGAAAATACCCAGTCCGATCAACAATATTTTTTTCATGAAGCCACTCCCTCAGTCGCGTTTCTTTTTTTCGAGCTGATTCAGATCCCGCACGGCGCCTTGCGAAGCGCTCGTCGTCATCATTGCATAAGCCTGCAGGGCCTGGGAAACATAGCGTTCGCGCCTGGGTTTGAAGGCGTCTTTGCCCCTGGCAAGCATTTTGTTTCGACGTTCGGCGAGGACACTGACATCGACCAGCACATCGATCTTTCGTCCAGGGATGTCGATCTTGATGATGTCGCCCTCCTCGATGAGGGCAATGTTGCCGCCCTCTCCCGCCTCGGGCGAGACGTGTCCGATGCTGAGGCCACTCGTCCCACCGCTGAAACGACCATCGGTTACAAGGGCACAAGCTTTGCCCAAACCCTTGCCCTTCAGGAATGAGGTTGGGTACAGCATCTCCTGCATACCCGGGCCGCCCTTGGGGCCTTCGTAAACGATGAGTACCACATCACCGGCTACGATTTTGTCGCCCACGATGGCCTCGACCGCGTCGTCCTGCGAATGGAAGACGCGCGCCGGTCCCTGAAAATTCCAGATCGATTCATCAACACCGGCCGTCTTGACGATGCATCCTTCTTGCGCAAAGTTTCCGAAAAGGACAGCCAGGCCACCTTCCTTGCTGAACGCATGCTCGGCATCGCGGATGCATCCCTTCACCAGATCCGTATCGGTTGTGGCGAAGTACTTGTCCTGCGAGAAAGCAACCTTGGTGTGCACGCCACCCGGGGCAGCCAGGGCGCGGGCCTTCGCTGCATCGGTTGCCGTCGATCGATGAATGTCGTTGAGCTCAACCGCCTCACCCATCGTCTTGCTGTGAACGGTACCGACGTGGCGGTGCAGGAGTCCCGCCTTGTCAAGCTGACCAAGCAACGTGAATATGCCACCCGCTCGATGCACATCCTCGACGTGATACGAACTGGAAGGCGCCACCTTGCACAGGTTGGGTACGCGTCGGCTCATGCGATCCATGTCCGCCATCGTGAAGTTCACCCCGGCTTCGTGTGCGATGGCCAGGATGTGTAACACGGTATTGGTCGACCCCCCCATGGCGATGTCGAGCGCCATGGCGTTCTCGAAGGCGTCGAAGGTGGCAATGCTGCGTGGCAAGACACTGTCGTCGCCACCGACATAGTGCTGCTTGCTCATCTCGACGATACGGCGACCCGCCTGCTCAAACAATTCCCAGCGACGGGCATGCGTGGCAAGCAGCGTGCCGTTGCCCGGCAATGCAAGCCCAAGCGCCTCATTCAGACAGTTCATGCTGTTGGCAGTGAACATGCCCGAACATGAGCCACAGGTGGGACAGGACGAACGTTCCAGTTCAAGCAACTCTGCATCGCTCACGCTGGCATCGGTTGCAGCAATCATCGAATCGACCAAATCCAACTTGCGCACGGTGGCCTTGCCATTGCGATCGTGGGTTCCAACAATCTTGCCGGCCTCCATTGGACCGCCCGAGACAAAGATCGTCGGGATGTTGAGTCGCATCGCGGCCATTAACATGCCGGGCGTAATCTTGTCGCAATTGGAGATGCACACGATCGCGTCGGCGCAATGGGCATTCACCATGTACTCGACCGAGTCCGCAATGAGATCGCGGCTTGGCAAAGAATAGAGCATTCCGCCATGTCCCATCGCGATGCCGTCGTCGACGGCGATGGTGTTGAACTCGACGCCCCATCCGCCGGCATCGTCGATCACTTTTTTGACCCGCTGCCCTACATCCCAGAGATGCACATGCCCGGGCACGAACTGCGTGAAGCTATTCGCGATGGCAATGATTGGCTTTTCAAAATCCGCGTCCTTCATTCCGGTCGCGCGCCAGAGGGAACGCGCACCGGCCATGTTGCGGCCCGCGGTGGTCGTTCGGCTTCGATAACCCTTCATCGATGACATGGAACGAATCCTAACGCACACGGACCGTTGCGCAATCTATCCAAACCCCGGAAATCTGCCGTTCGGAAACGGAAATCCCGCCTGTACGGGTCTCAGGCGCTCTGAGCGGGACTCTCGCCGAATCGGTACCCGATCCCACGCACCGTTTCGATCAAATCGCCTGCTCGGCCCAGCTTGTCACGGAGTCGCTTGATGTGGGTGTCGACGGTGCGCGTTGAAACGCCTGGCTTGTAACCCCACACTTCCGAGAGCAGCTGTTCCCGCGTCCGAACGTGTCCCTGTGCTTCCATCAGAAACAAAACCAGTCGCATCTCAAGGCTGCTGACGTGAACTTCTTGTTCTTCGACAAAAAGATGATGTCCGTCCATGTCGATCCGCAGCGGTCCCAGGCTGAGCTGTCGACGCTCGGGCCGCTTGGATGATTTTTCCGCGGGTACGTCCGAGCCGGCACGCCGCGAACGAAACATCCCTGAAACCCGAAGCATGAGCTCTCGCATCGAGAAGGGCTTGGTCACGTAATCATCGGCCCCAAGCTCGAAGCCAACCACGCGGTCGATCTCGTCGCCCCGTGCGGTCAACATGATTACCGAGGGCTGCTGTGATTCGGTTTGTGCTCGGATACGACGGCAAACCTCGGTGCCACTTAAACCGGGCAACATCACGTCAAGCAGCACAAGATGCGGCTGAAACTGTTGGTATTGCGTCCACCCGTCAAGGCCATCCGATGCGGACATCACCTCATAACCCTGGTCGTTCAGGTTATAGGTTAACAGCTCGCGAAGATCGGTTTCGTCCTCGACGACCAATACGCGCCGTGTCGGAAAATTTGTCGCAGTTGCCATGTTTTCGATGCGCTCATTGTGCTGGGCCTCGGTGACAGCCGTGTGACGCAGACGCTACAAGTTGCTGCTGTTTTTTCGGCGTGTCCGTTACAAAAAAGAAAAAGCCGGGCGTTGATGCCCGGCTTTTTTAAGAACTATGTGTGACGGTTAGTTCATCGGGAAGGCTGTCCAGCCCGCCCACCAGGCGGCGGTTGCTACGGTCCCCGGAGCGACGGCACCAGCGTAGGTCGCCGTTGCGTCGAGACCTGCCGAGGGCGTTGCCTTACCACCCAGCGTTGCCGCCGGAGGGATGAGGTTGGTGCCCGTGATCATCGGGTTCTCGGTCGTGCTGTTCATGCGAGCGGCAAGCTGCAACTGGGCAATTTCGTCAAAGCCCATGTCGTTGTTCTTGGTCGGGTCGGTGGTCTCGTCCTTGGAAAGGGCGGTGTTGCCGAAGAACACGCTGCTCTCGATGCTCAGGCTCGTCGGCCACTCGGTGTTCGGATTTACCTGGGCTGCGTCCTCATCAAGCACTGAGCCGTAGCCCGTGACGATAAAGTTTCGCAACTTGCCGCGGAATCCTTCGCGCAGGTGCATCGCAACGCGGGTGCTGGCGGCGCCTTCTCCGATGATGGTGAAGTTCCAGAGCTCGGCGTCCGTGCGGGGTGCGGTGGTTTCTGCACCACCGAGGTTGTCTGCCTCGATACCCTTGTCGCCGATTCCGAAGGACTGTTGAACGACCACGAACTGGGCTTTTCCGCGCCAGCCGTTGTCCACATCAAAGCCGTCGTCGGTCGAGCCGCTGAGTACCACGTGGTCCACATTGGCTGTTCCTCCGAAGATCTCAAGGCCGTCGTCGAAGCCACGGTGAACCTGAATGTGGCTGACCTTGGTCTTGTTGCCACATGCGCCCAGCGTAATACCGTTCAGCTCATTGCCGGCGCCAATGACGAAGCCTGCGAACTCGACGCGAACGAAGTTCAACTCGCCGCAATCGTGGGTATCATCCGTACCACCGTATTTGCCCTTTGGATCCGTGGGGTCGATGCCCTCGATGACGTTCTCAAAGTAGCCAGGCGCATCACAGGCACCACCTGCAACAGCATCCATTGCGCAGGTGCCGTTGTTAATCGCAGCCTTGCCCAACATCACGATGCCAGCAAGTGCATCGCCAGGTGCCCGTTGTCCAGCCGGCACGATAGACGTGAAGACGATGGGGGCAGAAGCAGTGCCCTTGGCAATCAATTTGCCGTCGCGCGTAGAGATAAGCGCGGCCGGGTTGGAAGCGTCTCCGTCTCCGTAAATTGTAGAACCAGCAGCGATGGTCAGCGTCGCGCCGCCCGTGATGTGAATCTTCTTCTTCATGACGTAGCTGTTGCAAGCCCAGGTCGTGCTAGCCGTGATGTCGGCGGTTACAGCAATCTTTTCGTTCTTGCATGCGGGGAGTGTGCCACCCGTGCCGCCGTTCATCGCAACGCCACCGGCGCCATCTGGGGACGCATCACCAACCGTACCACCGGAACCGCCCAGGACGGAAGTATTCGAGGTACCACCCGCGCCACCAACGCTACCGTCAGGGGCCTTGTCTCCGGTGTTGTCGTCATCACAACCGACCGCTGTCAAACCGAAGAGAAGAGCGAGGCTCGCTCCGCCCAACAGCATCGGAACGATCCGCGTCACTTTGTTCACTTGCTTTTGATTGCTCATTTTTTCGTTTTCCTTGTTTTCCTATGTTGTTCTATTTTGAAACCAGCGGGTCAGTACTCCCAGGCCATGCCCAGGGAGACGGTGAAACCCGGATTCATCTGCTGAGCCACAATCGACCCCTGTTTGAGGGTCGGCTTCTGCAGCAGCAGATTTCGTGCTTTGAACTTGAGTTTGAGGTTCTTCGATATTCCCCAGCTGCCGATGTAGTCGAGGGAGTGAATCGGTTGTTGTTCAACGTCCGGCAAGATGGTCGAACCCAATCGGACGCCCACGTCTGTAATGAATGGGCCGACGACGTTGTACACGAGTGACGATGACAATCGTGTGTCGGGATCTGAATAACGAAGTGACAAATTGACGACATAAGGCGCCTGTCCGGCCAATCGACGGTTGGCACGCACGGCACCTGAATTGTTCAATTCAATCTGCGAATTGATGAGGGTGAGATTGGCAGCCGTGCTGAACCGCTTCATTGTCGAAGAGAACGCACCCAGTTCACTTCGGAACTCGAATTCTCCTCCGTAGTTTGTAGCACCTTTGGCATTTTGATATGCCGAGTCCTGTGTCTCGGGAATGATGATTTGCAACTCTATCGGGTTGTCAAACTTCTTGTAAAAACCCGAAACCGCTACGATTTGCCCATCGCCAAAGAACCATTCCCACCGCAAATCCACATTTTGTATTGACGCTGATTTCAGATCAGGATTGCCCTTGATTTGTCGATCGCGGAGAA
Organism: Myxococcales bacterium; assembly: GCA_043759805.1. Taxonomy (GTDB): domain Bacteria; phylum Myxococcota_A; class Polyangia; order Fen-1088; family Fen-1088; genus JAWXBF01. The sequence goes on from JAYUPZ010000378.1 coordinate 5,704, forward strand.
AGTCGTAGTACGCATAGGGTGCCAGCTCACGAACCTGGGGGCGCGACAGTGTTTGACCGTAGCCTGCTCGAAGCAACATCGTGTCGCTAATCGTGTACTTCAACGCTGCGCCGGGCAGAATATTGAAGGTGTTGTTTTCGGCACGAAACATCGAAAGATTCTCGGGGGTATTGTCGTCGGGGAAGGGGCTAAACGATTGAACCTCTTGTTTGAAGAGCTCCATTCGCGCGCCACCCGCAGCCGAAAGGGGACCCCAGAGCGGTGTTTCGACCAGCGCGAAGAAGTCATACGCACGCACTTTCGCCCTGTAACTGTCGTTCAAGCGCGTGTTCTCTCTGACGAGCGTCAACGTGCCGAGGTTTTGTTCGTTGAACAAGAATTCCGGATCCTTCATCAACACCGTTGCGTCGTCTCCAAGCTGCAACGGAATCATGTCGAAGCGGCGGTTCCCGAAGTCGCGATCTGAACGATTGAGGCGACCGCCCACGGTTAACCCCGCCTGGTCCCAAAGCGGGATTCGAAGGCTCGTCGTGGCGCCGGAATCAGTCTGCGACAGTGCGCTAAAAAATCGATCGCCCGCCCGGAAGCCAATCACGCCGTTCGAGTCACCGTAGGTAATGTTGCGCTGATCGGGCTCGTCGCGCTTGCCAGTTGAATAGAACGTACTCCAACGCAAACGCAGTCGGGTACCCAGGAGGTTGCGATGATCGCCCAACACTTGGTTTACCCATATCTCGCGCGCCAAAAAGCTCAGCTGCCATTTCTCTACCGGTACGTTTTGATTGATACTGAAGTCAAACCCATTTCGAACACGGGTCTTGTCTTCCATGCTTCGGTTGAACATGGTCAGAGCGGTGATCGAGTGGTCGGGGCCGAGATCGAGACTGGCAGTGCCGATGGCTGCCATCTGGACATTCTCCGAAGCCGACTCGACTTTGTAGTTGCTCTGTACCTGCAACTCACCTGTCCTGTCGTCAAATCCGGGACGAGGGTTCGTCTTGCCCGTCTTGCGTTCGACTTCGTAGTCGTAAACCAGTGATGCCAGGTATCCGAAGCGCTTCCGATTCCCGAACTTGATAGAATTGCCGATCGTGAAATCTCCGCCCATCTTTGGCAAACCCATCGTGCTGTGGCTGTAATTCCAGCGATTCGGAAACTGTTCTGCCGCAGCCGCTTGTTCATCAATGGTCGGAAACCCTTTTCGGCTTAGTGGCCTTCCGTCAAGAATCGATGGCAGGGAACGCGATCCGTCGTCATAGCCAAGGAAGTCGTACTTGCCCCCTTTGTGATCGAGGCGGTTTCTAAAGGTCGTTTGCGAATTGAAGGCAGTTCCGACTGACACTTCCAGTACGAACTGTCGGGGGAAGCTCACTGTGGTGAGATCCAAGGTTCCACCGGCAAACTCGGCGGGAATATCCGGCAAAAACACCTTTTGTACGTTCAAACTATCGATGACGTTGGTCGGGAAAAGGTCAAGATCAACGCTCGGGAAATCCGGATCGGTATTGGGAATCGGTAGGCCGTTGAGATAGACCTTGACGTATCGGCCACCGAGGCCACGCACAAGCAGCTGACTATCATCAATCGTAACACCGACCACGCGTTTGGCCGCCGATCCCGCATCCCCGGCACCCTGTTGCGACATCTGCTGGGCACCCATGCCCTCGCCGATACCGCTCGACTCTTTACGCAGCTGATCCTGGGCCGCAGCCGTCGTCGTATCCGCTCGGTACGGGATTTCAATTTCCTGCACCACCACCTCGTCGTCCATGTCCAACGGATCAAGGACGAGGTTGATTGGCGTAAAGGCGCCGCGGTTAACCCGAACCCTGTCAAAACG
>JAYUPZ010000379.1:0-3591 GCA_043759805.1 Myxococcales bacterium
TGGGCTGGATGCACGACACGCTCGCGTATTTCAGTCGCGATCCGATCTACCGTCGATACCACCACGACCAGTTGAGTTTTTCGCTTGTCTACGCATGGAATGAAAACTTCGTATTGCCGTTTTCGCACGACGAAGTGGTTCACGGCAAAGGCTCGATGATTGACAAGATGCCGGGCGACCGATGGCAAAAACATGCCAATCTTCGCTCGCTCTACGCCTTCATGTGGGCGCATCCCGGGAAGAAGTTGCTTTTCATGGGGAGCGAGTTCGGTCAGTGGCGTGAGTGGAGCGAGGAACGTCAGCTGGACTGGGAGTTGCTTTGCCAGGCCGATCACGCCGGCATGCAACGTTTGGTTGGCGATCTGAACCGGCGCTACCTGGGTGAACCTGCGCTTTGGGAAGGTGATCACGAACCGGCAGGTTTCGAGTGGATTGAGGCGCACGCCTACAACGACAACGTCCTGGCCTTCATCCGGATGGCCCCGTCCACGGGAAACAAGGTGTTGTGCGTGTGCAATCTTTCATCCGTACCACGATATGGTTACCGGCTGGGCGCGCCAGTGCAAGGTTACTACGAAGAGCTCTTGAATACCGATGCGGGGATCTACGGCGGCAGCAATCTTGGCAATGGTGGAGGCCTTGAGGCCGATGCCGTTCCGCACCACGGTCGACCTTTTTCGCTCAACCTGACGCTGCCACCGCTCTGTACCCTCTGGTTTTCAGTTCCGGGCTAAGTCTGAACTGGGTAAAAACGCGGACTCATGGGCTACGCATCGTTGCAGGCTTGCGTCGAGGATCTCCGACGGGCGGGACATCTGCTGGAGATCAAGGCCGACGTCGATCCACACCTTGAGGTGGCCGAGATACAACGTCGCGTCTATCGCGCAGGGGGTCCCGCGCTTTTATTTACCCGTGCGCGTGGGTCCAACTTTCCACTGCTTGGCAATCTATTTGGCACGATGGCGCGTGCCGAGTTCATTTTTCGAGACGCGCTCGACCCTGTGCGACGTTTGGTCGAACTGAAGGTCGATCCATCGTCTGCGATGAAACGTCCCTGGCGCCACACCGGTGTCTTGCGATCGGCCTGGTACCTCCGTCCAAAGTCCGTGGATGGAGGTCCTGTCTTCGCGGCTCAATCGCGCATCACCGACTTGCCCAAGATCGTCTGTTGGCCCGACGACGGTGGCCCGTTCGTCACGTTGCCGCAGGTCTATACCGAAGATCCGACTCGGCCCGGCTTCATGGCTTCAAACCTTGGGATGTATCGAATCCAGTTGCAGGGCAACGACTACGTTCCCGATGAAGAGATAGGCCTGCACTACCAGCTTCACCGCGGCATCGGTGTACACCACACAGAAGCCCTGGCGCGTGGGGAATCCCTCAAGGTTGCTATTTTCGTTGGCGGTCCTCCTGCGATGACCCTGGCGGCCGTGATGCCCTTGCCCGAGGGTCTTTCTGAACTCGGATTTGCCGGCGTGCTGGGTCGCCGGAGGGTTCGGATGGCACCCCACAAGGGATCGATTCCCGTCGCGGCCGAGGCCGATTTTGTGATCCTTGGCGAAATCGCACCCGGTGCCGGCAAACCCGAGGGGCCGTTTGGCGATCATCTGGGTTACTACAGTCTCCGTCACAATTTCCCTGTGATGCGGGTGCTGCGGGTGTACCACCGGCGCGATGCGATCTGGCCTTTCACGGTGGTTGGACGGCCGCCGCAAGAAGATACGGTTTTTGGTGAGCTGATTCATTCGTTGACCGGTCCCATCATTCCAACCGTACTGCCTGGTATTCGTGCAGTGCACGCCGTGGATGCGGCAGGCGTTCATCCACTGCTGCTCGCCGTTGGCAGCGAGCGCTACGTACCGTACGACAGTGTCGCCGAGCCCCGTGAACTGCTGACGCAAGCCAACGCTATTCTGGGTCAAGGCCAGCTGTCACTGGCGAAGTACCTTTTCATCGCTGCGGACTCGAACACGCCGAAGCCCGACATTCACAACGTGGGTGCTTTTCTGCAACACGTTTTGGAACGCATGGATCCGACGCGCGATTTGCATTTTCAAACCCGTACCACGATGGATACCCTGGACTATTCTGGCTCCGGGTTTAATCGAGGTTCCAAGCTGGTGGTGGCCGCTGTCGGTCCGCAGGCTCGAACGCTTTCGGGTAGCATCCCATCGGATTTGACGTTGCCCCCAGGATTCTCAAATGCGCGCGTGGCCTTTCCGGGTGCGTTGATTGTGCGCGGCCCAGAGGTGTCCGATGCGCAATCCGGCGTCGCGGCACGTGAACGGTTTTGCGGGTCGTTTTCGAACGAATCTTCCATCAATCGTTTCCCACTGGTGGTGTTGGTTGACGATGCCGAATTTGTTGCTCGCTCGATTGATAACTTCGTGTGGACCACGTTCACGCGTTCCAATCCCGCAGCCGATATTGGCGGCGTGGGTGCGTTCGTCGAAGACAAACACTGGGGATGTCGAGGTTCAATCGTGATTGATGCGCGTCGCAAACCGCATCACGCGCCGCCTCTCATCGAGGATACCAACGTGACCGCGCGCGTCGATAGTTTGTTTGCCTCGGGCGGTCCCTTGCACGGGATTGAATAACTTCGTGGGTCAGGGTGTGCAGTTAGTCCTGCTGCTAGTCGAGTCGTGACATCACGAACTTGAGGTAATCGCCTTCGGGAAAGGCAGGCGCGACAGGGTGGTCGATGCCGCTGCCCCGATTTTCAAGGACAGTGTGTCGGCGTTTCGCTGCCGCAACGCCGTCCTGCACCAGCTGCAGGAAGTGGTCGCGCCGAATATGACTGGAACAAGAAGCTGCGCATAGCAGTCCACCGGGGGCGACGACCGACGCCGACATTCGGTGAAGCCTGGTGTACGCATTTGCCGCGGCACCAATAGCCGATTGCCTGGGCGCGAAGCTCGGGGGATCACAGATGACGATGTCCCAGGTCTGGCCTTTTTGTGCTGCGTTTTCCAAATAATCAAAAGCATCGATGGCCCAGAAACCATGTTGATCGACAGGCAGGTCGTTGTGCCCGAAGTTTCGCCGCGCCGAATCGATGGCCGGCCCGGCAATATCGACTGTATCGGTGCGAATGGCGCCCGCCGCTGCGGCATGCACCGAGAATCCGCCCGTGTAGCCGAACAGGTTCAGCACACTCTTGCCGCGTGCGTGTAGAGCGACGAGCATTCGATTGTCCCGTTGGTCGAGAAAGAGCCCACCTTTTTGCCCCGCGCCGGCCGCGATCTCGAACCGAAGTCCGCATTCGCGCACAAAAAAGGGTTCAGTCACCTCACCTGGATGTTCGCGATCGACCAGCCTGTCGATGGCGAGAGTCGGGACGAGTTCAGCAAGTGCGCGCTCCATTTTAGGAAGCAATGGCGAATAGAATGCCCGCGCGCCCGAGCCATCAAACCGTACGACACAAACGCGGTCGTAACGATCAAGGTGAATCCCGGGCAGATTGTCAGCTTCACCGTGAATCCAGCGGAAGGCGTTCGTTTGCGTGATGTCCAGCTTCTCCAAACGGCGGTTCATCGCCTGAATCAATCGCTTCACGATGGTCTTGTTGACCACATCGTTGGGACGCTT
>JAYUPZ010000380.1:0-1570 GCA_043759805.1 Myxococcales bacterium
CAATCTCAATGTCTTTGTCGGAGACCCACCCTCTTTCGTGACCTCGAAAGCGATTGTCGTGGCTGCCACTCAGGCTGCGACGGTCTGGAATCCCGAGAAGTCCGTTTGCGGCGACGCCATACTCAGGGTTTCAACCAACCCTGGTAGTGGTCATGCCATCGAATATGACGAAAAAAACTCGGTTCAATTTCGCAAGGATTTCTGGGGCCGAAACCACGCGGATCCAAAATATCGAGTCGTGCACGATCCCGGCGCGTTTGCACTGACGACGGTTACAACGCTGAAGGTGTCGGGCGAGATTGTGGACACCGACGTTGAGATTAACGCCGTCAATTTCAAGTGGGACGACCTCGTCACGAACAGGCGCCCTGGCGAGATCGTGGCGGATCTTCAAAACACGCTCACCCACGAATTCGGCCACGTGTTGGGCCTGGACCACAACTGCAATGACGCCAAAATGAGCCTCAAGGACGTATCCGGCAATACGGCCCCCAGTTGCACCGTTTCGGTACCAGCCGCAATACGGGAAGCCACGATGTATCCGCGCGTCGATCGCTCCGACCTTCTTCGTCGCGATCTTGCGGCCGACGATCTGGCTGGCCTGTGTGCCATCTATCCACGCAACAATATTTCCGATCAAACGAGCGACATCAACGCGAACGGTAACCGCGTGTGCAACGGTTATGTGCCCGGCCTACCCGAAGAGGGCGGTTGTTCCCTGTCGCAAGCATCACACAAACCCTCGCCGCTAGCACTCGGCCTCATCATCATCGTCGGTTTGCTCGCTACACGACTCTTGCGTGGGCGCCGCGAACGTTAGATCTTCTGCAATTCGAGGCGGGTGCTGCGCGCTGCTACAAGCTGCGAAAGCGACAGGATTCCACGCCGCTGCATGGTGGCCATCAGATCGTAAAGTCGGTGCAACCAGCCGTCGTCGACCCGTCCATCCCGGAATCGCCGGGCATAGCCAAAAGGATTTGGCGGCAGTGACGCGAGATGCGCGCCTTCAATCGGCGCCAACTGCCAGGCGGGCTTGCCAAAATACCGTTGCGAAGCCTGCGCGATGCCCCGGATGTGTGGCCCCAGATCGATCACGTTCAAGTACAGCTCAAGCACGCGACGCTTTGGCAAAATGCGATCCAATCGCCAGGTCAAAACCGTTTCTGAAATCTTGCGCGACAGTGTCCGCTCGTGGGACAGGAAAAGATTTTTGGCCAGCTGTTGCGTGATGGTGCTTGCGCCACGTTGCAACCGTCCGCGTTCCAGGTTGTAAGCGAGCGCGCGCCGGATCATTTCAACCTGAAAACCGTTGTGCGTGAAAAACGCATTGTCCTCGGCGCTGAGGAACGCGCCGATGACGTGTGACGGAATCTTTCCAAGCAGCGTGAAATCGGGATGATTGGTGCCAACTGGCACATCGGGACGACCCTCAAGCTGTCCGGCGCCACCGGTTTCCAGCACCCCGCGGCTGCGCGCTATCACGTCTGGCTCGGCCAGGACGCTGCACAACTTTGGCAACTGGATATCGAGGCCAACTTCTTCCCAGTCACTCGAATCAAACCCAACGGAA
>JAYUPZ010000381.1:0-7522 GCA_043759805.1 Myxococcales bacterium
CTTCTTGCGGGTCGGTCGCCAATCCACTGGCAAGACATCAACGGCAATCTCAAGGCCGTGACCGATGGTGTTGCTGCGGTCGAAGGCGCGCAATGGAACGCGGATACGCTGACCGCGATTCTCGACTCACCGGCGGCGACCATCACGTTCGACCTTGGTGAGGTCGTCACGTTGCGTGCACTCAACTTCCAGGGTGACGCCAACGACGTGATCCATCTGTGGGGCTCGTTGTCTCCGGATCAAGGAACATTCAAGCCCATTGGCCAGGTGGAACCTGTCGAGGGTATTCACGGGTTGCGAACCCGTCAGGTTGAGCTTGGCGGAACGGCCCTGCGTTACCTGCGTTTTGGTGAGGGGGAGGGCGACAACTTCTATTCGGTTTCAGAGCTTCAGGCGTACTGCAACCTGCCCAAGCCCTGGCCACCCGTCGTTGCTCGACGGGATGCACCGGTTCAGGAGGGAGGCGGGTCTTCTCGTTTTTGGAACGATCATACGAGTCGCTGGTGGGAGATGTTGCTCGCCTTGATGGTGGGCGGTCTCGTGTACTGGGACATCCGCCTGAAGGAAGACGGAAAGCCTCGGCGTTACCTGCGCGCGCGAACCCTGGCGCTGTTTCTCGCGTTGCCGCTTGCAGCGATGACCTATCTCAACTTTTTCTCGTTCCACTTCGACAACTTTGTGCACCGCTGGGACACGTTCCACTACTACGTCGGCGCGAAGTATTTCAAGGAACTTGGCTTCGAGCGCATGTACGAATGTGTTGCCGTTGCCGATCATGAATCCCCGGATCCGGCACTGCGCCGGCGGGTCGAGTTGCGCAAGATTACCAACCTGCGCACCAACGATCTCGAGACCACCGCCGAGATCTTGAAACACCCGGAGCGTTGCAAGGAACATTTTACGGCCGAGCGCTGGGATGCCTTCAAGGTTGATATCGAGTACTGGCGCAAGCCGGAGGCACCCAAGCGATGGGACGATACCTCAACCGACCATGGTTATAACGCGACGCCAGTCTGGGGGATCCTGGGCACGATCCTGAGCAATACGGGACCGGCGAGTGATGCGCAGGTCAAATGGCTCGTGGCGATCGATCCCATCTATTACGTGGCGATGATCGTGATGGTGTGGTGGGCGTTTGGTTGGCGCGTGACAGCGGTGGCGATGACGGTTTTTGCAACGAACTTTGGCAACCGCTTCTACTGGACCGGGGGTGCGTTCTTGCGCTGGGACTGGCTGTTCTACACGACGGCGGTGGTCTGTTTCCTCCGCAAGGAAAAGCCGTTCCTGGCGGGCCTTGCTCTTGGCTATGCGGCGTTGCTGCGGGTGTTCCCCGGCTTCATGGCATTCGGGCCGCTGATTGCGCTTGGCGTGCACATGGTGCGCGAGCGCCGAATCATTCCGAAAGACTTGGTCGCCCGCAAATACGTCCGTCTGTTTGTCGGAGTCGTCGTCGCGTGTGCGGTGCTGATTCCGGTGAGCTTCAAGACGAGCGATGGTATCCGCTCGTATCAGGAGTTCGTGAAGAACTCGATCAAGCACAAGGAAACACCGCTCACGAACTACATGGGGCTGCGTACGGTCGTTGCGTATCGACCGAGCACGGTTGGCCGTCACATGAAGGACAACCGCCTGACCGACCCTTGGGAGCCCTGGAAGCAGGCTCGCATCAGTGGGTACAAGACGATGCGTCCTGTCTTTTACGCTGTCGTGTTGTTCTGGATGGTGTTGATGGGCTTTGCATCGTTGCGGCACGAGCCCTGGGTTATTGCGGCGCTCGGAATCACGTTCATTCCAATCACGACTGAGCTGACTTGCTATTACTACGCGTTCATCATCGGTGTGGCCGTGCTGTACGAAAAGCGGCCCGATGTCGGATGGATACTCTGTCTGCTGACGGCGGCGTCCGAGTTTTACTCGGTGCCTGAGCCGCTTGAGAAACTCGGCGTCCTGGCAACCTGGATCGACGAGCAGTACACGATGATCTCGTTGTTGACGGTGGTTGCGTTCGGCGTGATCTTGTGGCGATTCGCGCCGGACTTCAGTGCGATGCTGGCCAAGTTTGGCATACGGTTCGATAAATTCGGGCGGTACATCATGGAAAAGCTCGGTGTCGAACCCGATCCCGAACCGGTTGCAGACGAAACCACGAAATCAGCCAGCGCTGACGAAGCTGCAAAGCCGAGCAAAAAGCGCTAGACGCTTCGAACGCCTGAAAGACACAAGCCCGGCACTGGGAAGAGGTTAACCTCCCCAGTTACCGGGCCTGCGTCTAGACGAAGCCGACAGAAACTGCCGGCCGGCTGGCTACTTTCGCTTGCGCGCGGCCTTCTTTGCCTTTTTAGCCTTCTTTGCCTTCTTCGCCTTCTTTGCTTTCTTTTTTGCCACAGCTACCTTCTTTCGTTTTTGTCCACCAATTAGACGTTTCGCTCGAGAGACATCGCCCATCCGATCGAGAAAATAGATGTAGTTGGCATCTGTCTCGATTTTAGCGGTGACCACTTTTTCAGGGTGGCCTTTGGGCATATTCGGCATCCTTCGTCGCACTCTCCAGACATCTCCGCCTTTGACAAAGTACATAAAGTCTTTGTCTCGGGTAACTCCTGTCGTTGCGACTTTCTCAGCCATTGGTGTTGTCGATTCTCTTGTTGAGAAACATCACCTATGACAATGAATCGTATTCATGCGTGCAGATTCGTCAAGAGTTTTTTTTCTTGTTCTCCGTCGGATAACCCAGTTTTTTGGCGCTTTTTCGATAAAAAAGGCTTGTCATACGGTCTCGGCGGCAAAGGTCACGTCTGTGATTACTAATCGGTTATTTACGAGTTTTTTAGCGTATCACAGCAATGCGCTTCGATGCGAAATCGCTGTGTCTCAACCGATCGCTTTTGCGATGTACACATGCTCGTCACTTTTTTTGTCGAAGGCGACGTTGCGATCGTGTTTGCGAAGGTCGAAGGCAGCATATCGTGCGATCACCTTCATCGACGCGCGCTCAAGGAGTGATGCAACCTCGTCGGGTTCAAGTTGTCGCGAGTCCATACCGACGACATGTTCTTTGCCAACCTTGCGACCAAGTTTATCCACAGGCTGGTAGTAGGTGCGGATGTGCAGAACCTTTGTGCGAGGTTCATACAGCTGATTGGTGGTGTACACGAGGCGCTTGCCGGTCGTCGGGTGCGTGAATGTTGTGCGTGACCAGCGCCGTTCGGGATCGCGTGCGAGCCAGTCCGGATGCGCGGGCAACACGTCGAACGCAAACCATCCGTTGGGCCGCAATGAACGCCGAACTCTCTGGAAAAACCGTATCAAATCGTTGTTCGTCAACAGGTGCTGCACACTGTGAAATGCGCACACGGCAAACTCAAACTCCGGTTTCAGATTGAATGCGCGAAGGTCGGCACGGACAAGCATGCACCGCGCTTTATGTGGCGCGCCTGTTCGACCGACACGAGCGGCGGCCCGTTCAAGCATTGGTGCCGAACGGTCGAGACCGACCACGGTGTGTCCATCTCGAAGCATCGGTACGAGCAGTCGACCCGAGCCGCATGCAAGGTCGAGCACCTTGCCTCCCGTGTTGTTAAGAACGCGTTCGGAAGCGAGCGCGCGGTAAAACGTCACGTCTGAACGTCGACGACGAAACTCCCAGTCATACAAAGCTGCGTCGTCGAACGAATCAGGAAGCATCGTGTGCTGGGAAGCAAAACGAACACGTTTGGGGTCGCGGTTGGGGTCGCGCAATGAAGAGTTATCCACAGGGTTTCATTGGCGGTCATTGCGCCAATGGAGGCGCAGTCATCAATCCACAGCAGCGCAAAAGGGGCCGGACAAAACACTCCCGAACGCACCGGTACCTTCAAAGGACGGTCGGCGGCGAGCGGACGTAAGTGCCCGTGGAATCACGGGAATTGGCGACATCGCTCCGGGTTGCCAGAGGCTTCTTGGCTCGCGGCCACGGCGCGGAGAGGCCGGCGGGGCGGCCGCGGCGGGTGCCTCGGGCGCAATCGCAGCGAGCGCGGCTTCGGAGATGGGCTCGACGCGAGCAATAACCTTCAGCAAGAAGTCGAGGTCGACTCGCAGATCCCGATGGTTCACGCGCAGTCGTCGTGGTCGCTTCTCGGCAAGCAGAACGTTGCGTGCCAGCAAGAGCAACTGCCTGGCGTTGTCGCTATCTCGACGAGAGGCCCGCAGCGGTATCAGGATGGGTGACACCAGCTGATGGATGAAATCACCGATGTCGCGGATGTTGTCGCCCTCTTGCTCGACGGACTCCGCGAGACGTGGCAACACAAGAGCCGCCACGACGACCGCATTCGACGGCATGGTCTGGGTTTCGCGAAACACGACATCCAGTGCATCGAGGTAACGCGGGAGGCGTTCACGCGCAGCATCCTCGCCCGGCGTCTGGGTAACCCAGTTTGCGAATTCCGGCACCATCACTTGCAATAGCCCCATCTCGGCGAGCAATTCCATCGAGCGTTTTGCCGCACCCATGCGCAGCAATCGAAAGAACTCTTCGGTGACCCGTGCGGGCGCACATTTCTCAATCTCGTAAGCGTGTTCGATCATGCGCCGTTGCGTTTCAGGCTCGATTTGCAGCTCGCAGCGCGCGGCAAACTTCACAGCACGCAAGATGCGAATGGGGTCTTCCCGGAAGCGAATGTCGGGATCGCCAATGGTTCGGACCAGGCGCGCCTCGATATCCGGCATGCCGTTGACGTAATCAATGACCTCGTTCTTGTCGGTATCGAAGAAGAGACCGTTGATGGTGAAGTCGCGCCGGCGGGCATCCTGCTCGGCTGTGCCGAAGACGTTATCGCGCCGGATGAGAATGTCATCGGACTCGGCGCCAGTTTCACGCTCCTGTCCTTCTTCGATTTCGCGTGGGTTGTCCCGAAAGGTTGCCGTTTCGATGATCTTCGGGCCGAAGAAGATGTGCGCGAGCCGAAAGCGACGCCCAATGATGCGACAGTTGCGGAACAGCCGACGGAGATCGGGAGGCGTGGCGTCGGTCGCGACGTCGAAATCTTTCGGTGCTCGTCCAAGCAATAGGTCGCGGACACATCCACCCACGAGATACGCGAGGTGGTCACAGCGGCGAAGGCGTTGGACAACTTTGAGGGCGTCCGGATCAATTTTATTCAGGTCGATGGTCATGATGATTTTTGGCGAATGGCAATTGCGTTTAAAGAAAGCTCGGCGACATGGGGGCGTCTGGATCGTGCACCGGCGTGGCGTTCGATCGTTTCGCCGGTTTGGTCCCGGGCCGTTTGGTGAATGGCCTTGCGGCCGAAATGGTTGTGGCTTGCCGTCGCGAGCCCGACGCGGGCGCGACGCTAGCGGGACTGACATTAGCGGGAATGACGTTAGCGGGAATGACGTTGGCGGGAATGATGATGGGAGGCGTCTCAAGCAATGGCACCTGATCCGCCTTGGATGGTGGAAGACCGGCGCCCGCCGGTAGGGGTTTTGCTATCGAAACCGGCTGTGGTTTGTTGGTGGCGGGTTCTGGCGATTGTCGGGTGCCCGCAATCCACATCACAATGGCGACGATGATGAAGCTACAGGCCGCCGCAGCCACCACGGTCACCACGGGTCGCACCCATTGATCGCGGGCAGGCAGCTCGAAAACATCGGTGTTTTCGTTCAGCGGGACAATATCCCCCGCGGTGTTGCGTCGACCCAAAAAGCGAGCGACTGCCGGGATGGGACCCGTGCGCTTGGGGGCGGGCACGCCGGACTTGCGCCGTGCGCGGTTCCGCTCGGCAGATTGTTCTCGATCGGCGGGAACCGGCGTTCGCTTGCGAGGCGTCGAGCTTGGGATCCGTTGGCGTTCGACGATGGGTTGTTGCGGCGGCATGGCGGCCCGCTCTGGCGCTGCGCTCGCCGCTGAACCGGGCGCAGTGATGCGCGATTCGATAGGGGCGGAAGCCTTGCCGGTGGGCGCTGCAAGATTGGGAAGGTGATTTTGGTGACCAAAGACCGTGCGAGCGTTGCGCAGAGGCGCCGCTGTTTCCTCGGGCGGCGGTATTTCGTCGCTTCCGAATCCGTATCGTGTCTTGACCGACAAGGCCTCTATTTTACCCCTTTATTGACGGCGGGGGGAGATGTCAAACGGATTCAGGCTGCCTTGCGGCGAAAATCTCGAGGAGCGGACCCGGTTTCACTGCGAAAAACCCGGGAAAAGTACAACTGATCCGAGAAACCAGCGAGATGGGCGATTTCCTTGATTGTGAGCTGTGAACGGAGCAATAACCCCTGCGCGTGTCGAACGCGGACCTGGGTGAGGTAGCGCATCGGGCTGGTATTTAGATTGCTTTGAAACAGGCGGACGAGGTGGCTGGGAGACACCTGCGCGTGTCGGGCAATGCGGGTCAGGGTCAACTTCGAGTCCGAACGCTTTTCCTGCATGATCTCGACGGCACGCCGCACGTGAATGTTTTGTAGGCCCGTCGACGGCGATTGGCCTGCGCCGGGATCACCGGCGTGGGCACACAGCATCAGCAAGGTCGATTTCAACAGAAGCTCCCGATAGGGATGCGACGGAGCGTGGTACAGATTGGCCACGTCAACGTAAAGATTGCGGATCCGGTCGAGGTCGGGGACGCGGCGTTTTACCAGGTAGGGGTGTTGCGACCAGATCGCGAAACCAGCCTCACGGGGCAAGGCAAGCGAAATGCATCCATACCGGTACGAGCCCGAAATTTCGCCTCCGCGGTTGCCGAAGTGAGCATTCGCGATGGCCATTTCCCCCTGACGTAAATCTGCGGCGACGCCGCCGTCTCCTTCTGGACCGACATGCAAGTGAAGGCCGCCCTCGGTTGCGAGGTAGAGCTCGATAAAAGGTTGCGGCACGGTGCAGAGATCCTGGCGGAATCCGGGTTCGGCGAAAACGACAGGGGCTGACTCGGAGTTGTTGAGCCACTCGACGAGCCGCCGCATGTCCCCGCAAAAATCCTCCATATCTGTGTCGAGATATTCCATTCCCCCGTCATTGTCAACGCGGCCACGGACCCCGACAATGAAGGCTTCCTTTGTCACATCCCCACAAGAAGCTCGTCGACCTCGCACTGCTCATCGCGTGCAATTTGATTTGGGCCAGCCAGTTCGCCCTCGTGAAGTTGGTGCAACAAGAAGTGGGTCCTATTTTCGCAACGGCATTGCCGATGCTGTTCGCGACGCTTTTGCTGGTTCCCTTCGTCTGGCCGCGCATTAAAGCGCGCTTGCGGGAGCCCGCAGCCCGTGCCGCGTCCCATGGCATCACCCGGGGCGATGTGATGGGATTTGCGATCATTGGTGTCCTGGGTCAGGTGGCTGCGCAATTGCTTGTGACCTGGGGTGTTCGCTACACCCAGGCCTCGAATGCCGCTCTCATCAGTCTGGCGTTACCGGTGGCGACCGCGGTGATTGCATTTGTTCTGTTGCGCGAGCAGATGTCCCGCGTGCGCTGGATCGGTTTTGCGCTGGCGATGGCGGGCGTCGCTCTGTGTTCATTGAACGACATCCGAAACGTCGACACGGGTAC
>JAYUPZ010000382.1:0-7517 GCA_043759805.1 Myxococcales bacterium
GCCGGATCCCGCTTTCGTTCAATAGCCACCGTGATGGCGTTGCTTGGAGCGGGCTTCCTCGTGGGATTGTTCGTCAGGCGCGTCCCCGTGAATGATTCATCGGAAGCACCTGCCGCTTCCGATGAACCCGTGCACATGCGCCTCGACGCGATGGAACGGCGATTCAACGAAAACAACGCAATTCTCGCATCGCTTGCACAGCGCATCGGTACACTGGCATCGAACGTGAATCGCAACCCGACGGCAGTGTTTGACCAGGAAACAGCACCGGCGAAGGAAGACTCGCCACCTCCGCCCGCAGAAATCGCCACTGCAAGCCAGAACGCATCTGCGGCACGGGCCCGGCTGATTCTCGAATCCGCGATCTCGCGTCAGAAGTGGACCGAAAGCGATCGAAATGCAATGCGGGAGGCGTTTGCATCCACCGACGATCACACCCGCATGGAACTGCTTCGTGAACTTACCGTGGCAATCAACAACGGCGATCTCGTCATGGACGGGCCCAGGAACCCTCTTTAACGGGAGGTCGGCGCGTCGGTAATCGCGGCGGGCGACGCGGATAGCGACAACAGCATTCGCGCCTGGGTGCCAGCGAACCCCATTGGTCCGAAGGTGGACAGGTTCACCGCCGTGGGCGCTTTGATGCGATGTTAAGTTCCTCGTATTGGACGGCCAATACGAAGACGCTCGGAGCGCGTTGCGTTGGAAGGCGGAGAGCAGAAAATGGCCAAGACTCCAGGATCGGGTGACGATAGATCTAGTGTTGACAATTCCTCAAATGAGGGCCAAAAACAACTTGAGCCATTTGAACCCCAATACGCTCGCAAAATCATCCGGCAAATCCTTGAAACCGGGACGGTTTCCTTCACAGGCCATTGCCGGAAGGAACTGGAAAAGGACGACCGTTCTACCGTGGACTGTACCAACGCCTTACGGGCAGGGGCCGTTCAACCGTCAGAGTGGGAGAATGGATCGTGGCGATACAGGGTGGAGACAGGTCGTGTCACGGTGATTGTTCAGTTCGTCTCGGAAGATTCGTTGATCGTGATTACCGCTTGGAGAACGTCATGAAATGTCCCGTTTGCCAGTCGGAAATGGTTTCACATAGTGGCAACCACCGCTATCAGGAAAGTGGCCTTCCGTACGTCACGCTTCAGAACGTAATGCTCAACAAATGCTCGAAGTGTGGAGAGGATATGGTTTCCATACCTCGTATCGCAGAACTTCATCGTTTGTTGGCCGCGATGGTTGCAACCAAGCCTTTTCGCCTCCACGGTTACGAGATCCGGTTTCTACGGAAGTATCTCGGTCTGTCAGCGATCCACTTTGGTTCGATCATGGGTGTCGCCAATGAAACAGTGTCACGATGGGAAAACGGACATTCGATGGGAGCGACAGCCGAACGTATGCTGCGGCTAATGGTGCTTCGTTTGGAGCCAATCGACAATTACCCAACCGAGTCCCTCGCCGACGTCGGAAAAAAGAAGGCGCCCAACAAAGACGAACTCCTGCAGTTTTCGCCCACGAGCCACGGGTGGAAGAAGATGGTGACAGGTCCATTACACGCTGCGAACGGCTGATTGTCGCCGCGCGCGCCACCGCGTGATGCGATCTACGAGAGGCACTGGGGATCAGCCCGACAAAATGCCCGATCGGGAATAATCTGTGCCTGCGACCCGGTGAAGTGTGGGAATCTTCCTGATCGGTAAATTTATGCCCGAGTCACCCCGACTCCGTGCTAAAGTTCCCGATCGGTAAACTTTGATGTCCGTTCGCGCCATCAGCACTGCAGATCTCGGGAAAATCGTACGAGCCGCCCGGAAAGCCGCGGGTCTCCGGCAAGACGAACTTGCGGGGGCGTCGGGTGTCGGGGTGCGTTTCATTGTGGATCTCGAGGCAGGGAAGCCAACCGCTCAAATCGGCAAGACGCTTCAAGTGCTCTCGGCGCTCGGATGTCGCGTCGACATCACGCCTCCTTCCGATGGAACACGGAAGCGTTGATGCGCACACTCGCTATTTGGTGGGACCGACGCCGTGTTGGGCAACTCACGCAAGACAGACACGGCGACCTTGCATTCACCTACGCGAAGGATTGGCTTGACGACGACAGCACACCTCCCCTGTCGACCTCGTTACCCAAGCGTGTGGCACGATTTACCCGCCGCGAGTGTCGTCCCTTCTTCGGTGGTCTTTTGCCGGAGGAAGGCCAGCGCGACGGGGCAGCACAGGCTCTCGGCGTTTCACGCGCCAATGACTTTGCACTTCTTGATCACCTCGGCGGTGATGTTGCGGGTGCGCTGCAGATACTTCCCGAGGGCGAATCACCGGCACAACCCATCCCGAGAAAACAGCCAAAAGCACTGGACGATGCGGGTGTGATACGGGTTCTCGATGCATTGCTTGTCCGCCCCCTGCTTGCAGGCGAAGACGGGCTGCGGCTATCGCTTGCCGGTGCGCAATCGAAAGTGCCGGTGGTACTGCTCGAGGGTGCGGTGGCATTGCCCGTGTCGGGGCAACCGACGACGCATATCCTGAAACCGCCGATCGTGCGCTTCCCCGCAACAACGGAGAATGAGGGCTTCATCATGAGACTTGCTGCCGCGGTTGGCCTTGATGTGGCACCGGTACAACTGCGTGTGGTACGGAAACGATCCTTTCTGCTGGTCACGCGTTACGACCGCGAGACGGGCGAGGACGGCCACGTTCACCGTGTTCATCAGGAGGACTTTTGTCAGGCGCTCGGCGTGCCGGCCGAAACCAAGTATGCCAGTGAGGGAGGACCAACCTTGAAGGAATGCTTCTCCCTTCTCCGACGCGTCGTCATCCGGCCGGCGGTCGACGTGCTGAAGCTGCTGGATGCCGTGATTTTCAATGTGATTGCGGGGAACGCCGACGCACACGGAAAAAACTTCTCGATTCTCCTCGACCCGGGAGGGCCGCGTTTGGCGCCGCTTTACGACCTCCTTGCGACCGTTGTTTATCCCGAACTCTCGCCAAAATTTGCCATGAAAATCGGTACGTGTGCCACAATTGCAGAATTGGATGCAAAGGGCTGGTCGGCATTTGCTGCAGACGCAGGACTTGGCCTGCCACTTGTGAGGCGAAGGGCGGTCGAAATCAGTACGGCAGTCCGTCAACACGCACCCCAGGTCGCTAAAGAATTGCTGCTACCGGGGTTGGACGCGGCGGCGATTGGCAAGTTTGCGGAAACGACCATGAAGCGGGCCGATCTCTGTGCGGTCAGTGTCTCGCGCGATCGTCGCCTGTAACGCGAAGAGCCAAGTCGGAGCTCGCGTCTCCCTATTCCGGCACATTTCCGGCATATTTTGCTGACGACGTCGTCTCTGCCCTGAAGCCTTGCGGGGCTCGCCTTATCCCGGTAGATTTGGTGTCTCTCTGCGGGATTAACTCAGCTGGTAGAGTGCTAGCTTCCCAAGCTAGATGTCGCGAGTTCGATCCTCGTATCCCGCTCCAGCAACAACGCCTAGCGTGTTGCGTTTTTGAGCACCCGGCCCGATCGAATGCTTGTGAACCCCCAGCGGTTTTCACCGGCGGCAGGGTGGGGCAGAATCCAGTTTCTGGCGTCGACCGACCGATAGAGGGTCGCTGCGTTGGCGCCCACAAAGAAATTATCCAGACGGGCAAACGGACCGATGGCAATGTTCATCTTTCGTTGCGTCCAGTTCAGGCCGTCGGGGCTGTTTTGGCCGTTGCTATCGTATTGCGACCCGCTCGCGAAGAACTGGGTGCCCGTCCACACAACATCATCAAAGCGCAGTCCGCCGCCTGAACCCGCCGTCCAGTTCGTGCCATTGTTGCTCGCTGAGCTTTGACCGGTGAAGGCACTGACCCCCACGAAACGTGCATTGCCGAACGCGATCCGGTGCGCGTTGCCACCTGCGACGCTGCCCTGGCTCCAGGTCTGCCCGTCGTAGATCCGATAGGAACTGCCGTTGACGAACACCGCCTTCTGCGCGTCGGTTGCTGCATCCGACGCGCCGAACGACGCCTTCAGTCCTCCCGGTATGGTGTCGCTTTCCTTCCAGCTCTGCCAGGTGATCCCGTCTTTCGTGCTGTGCATGCCTCCTTGCGCAACCACCCAAAAAGCACCGCCGTGGAACAACACTGCCGAGTTGTGCAGCGATCGGCCGGTGTCCTTCTTGACAAACGTCATTCCGCCGTCCCGGCTGGTGAAGATCCCGCCGTCCCCCACCATCACGATGATGCCGTTACCGATCGCGACCCCGCGGTGCGATTCTTCGTTCTGATCGCCTCCCCCCGGACTTGGAAACCAGACGTCGCCAAACCATGTCTGCCCATCGAAAGACAATGCACGGCGCAACCCATTGCCGACTGCGACCACGATCGAACGTGTGCATCGAGCCACCACGTCGGGGTTTGTCTCATCGAAGGGCGGCGAAAGCGGGCAATCGTCGGCGCCAACACCGCCGCTGCCGCCGCCCGTTGCGGCGCCTGTCCCGCCTGTACCGCCATTGACGGTGCCGACTGCTCCGGATCCTCCGACGCCGCTGTTGGTGCCGCCGGGGGTGCCACCTGCGGCGCCGCCGGACCCACTGCCGCCGTCTTGTGATTCACCATTGCCACCATTGCCGCCATTCCCGCCATTGCCACCAGTGCTTGCACCGCCGCCTTGCGAAGACGGATCGACTTGCGAATTGGGAGACGGGCTACAACCGGCCAGGACAAGAGCGGCCAGTGTACATAGCAACCGGGCTTCACCCATCAAACTACGAGCGCTTACGGACTTGAGCATCGAAACTCCTTGATGCGTTGGCGAGCAGCGAATCTTTAATGATACTACAAAAGCAACAACATGCCGACACCCTGCTTGCGCGCTTCATAAGTACTACGAACGGCGCTCTGTCGAATCTCGGCTCGGGAACGTTGGCCATGCGAGAAATCCACGTTGGCTGCCAACCGCCGTCGGTAAAAAAATGCCACCCTGAATGCGGTTGCACCGCAACAACGAAGACGATTGGTTCATCTTCTGTCGCCATGAAGATGTTCCGCGTGGTGGTGCTGCTCTTCTCCGGCGCCCTGGTTTCGCATTCACACGCTGCTGCCAAAACGAGAGACGTACAAACCGGTGCGCCCGTTTTCACGTTTCCAAACGCCGGCGCGTGGCTATGGACACTGAAAACGCCGGGAGCCCCGGTCCCCATCAAGGTAGAGCCGCCGTCATTTGAACTCGACGGTCGAATCATCGGTGGTGCGGTAGTCCGAATGAAACCGCTTGCGGCGCCCCGGGCCGTCACACCGTTTGTGACGGAGTACACCTTTGGTGGCGCCTTGCGCGCCGACCCCACGTTGGTCCTTGAGGCGGCCTTTCGGGTTTCCAGTCGATCGCCCGTGGTACGCTTCCGTTACACGCTGCGTGCAACCAGCCCGCATACTTTGACCCGACCCTCCATAGACCAACGGCCCACTTTTTTTCGAGCGGATCTTGCCGGGATGACGCGCGTCACAGAGGTTCGTGTTTCGGAATTTGTGGATCTCTTCCATAGCTACACAACCCATGAAGAACCGATCGGCGATCAAAGCTTCGACGGTATTAGCCGTGTCATGGGACCACTTCTCGTTGCAAGCAATGGCCGGCAGGGTCTGCTCCTCGGCTATGAACATGGGTCTGCTGTTCCACGCGCATTCCTCGCGTTTCGTTTGCGCAAAGACCGGAAGGTGGAACTTGAGGCGCGCCAGGGCAACGTTCTTCCCGGATCGCTTATTGATTCGACGCACCCATGGTCGTCGCCCTGGTTTGTGGCGGCCAGCGTTCACGGCAGCGAGGCAGAGCTTGCCGATGCGTTCCGGACCTTTTTACTAAAGGACCAGTCCACGGCACACGAATCGAGAGTCCCGTACGTCTACTACAACACGTGGAACTTGCAGGAACGCATCCAGCTTCGCACGCGTTCCATCTTGCCTGTGATGCAAACGGAACGGTTGCTGACAGAGATCGACAGCGCGCACAGGCTGGGGATCGAGGTTTTTGTCATCGATGTTGGATGGTTCGGGAACTCGGGGGACTGGGGCGTGAATGCCAGCCGATTTCCCGATGGGATGTTGCAAATTGTGACACGTTTAAAGCAGCACCAGATGAAGCTCGGGTTGTGGTTTGATCCTGCGGTGGCGGCGCTTTCCTCTGCGGCGTACAAACAGAATACAGGCCTCGTTTCCCGGGTTGGTGGCAAGGAGCGTCGCGAGAATGTCTGGGAAAGTGGCGAGGCCATCGGCATGTGCATGGTAAGCGAGTGGGCCAACCTGTTTGCGAAAAGGCTCATTGCGCTGCACAGGGAGACGGGGGTTGTAAACTTCAAACTCGACGGTTTGCGTTCAAGTGCCTGTGATCTTCCGGGTCATCAACATGGGGATGACAACATGACCCCACAGGAGCGACTCGACGCACATGATTTCTTTCTGCCCGGTGCACTGGCGCAAGTGGCGCAGCAGATCGTGGACGCGGTTCCGGGAGCCATCGTTGATCTCGACGTGACCGAAGATGCACGGCCCGTGGGTCTGCAGTTCCTCAGCGCGGGTCGTTACTTTCTGGTGAACAACGGCCCGTATGCGCGCGAGTTTGATCTACCAAGAAGTGCGTACACGGGAGGCTCGAACCTGTTTTTCAATCCGGGCCCGGCGCGCGCGTGGATGATGCGCTCAACCTTCGGATCCGACCGATGGATTCCCTCGGTGTTGAATCTGATCCATTACTTGCCTGACGATCCAGTGCAATCGCAAATGGCGAATCTGGGATCCATGATTCTCGGCGGAAATGGCATCTGGGGTGATCTGTCGAATCTATCGGCGGAAAGTTCGGCACGTATTGCGGGGATCGTGGCGAGATACAAGGAAGTCCGTCTTACAATGTCGGAGGCTTCACCGGTTCGATCGGGCACCCTCGCAGGAAGTCCCGAGGTTCACGAAAAGATTGCGACCCAATCGGGCAACGGAGCCGTCGTCATGTTCACGACTTCAAACGGACACTACGAGTATGTCACCCGTGCAAAACCGAATGGGTCGATATGGTCGAACCTGTCAACCGTCAAGGTGCAGATCCGATCCGATGGTCATGCCGTGATCGTGGCGGACCTCAAAAAGAATGAAACCGCCATCGTATTTTTCGGGTCGTCGACAAATCCTTAGCCAACGTGCGCGCGCGTATGTTCGCCTTGAGCGACGTTGGACGTCGCGTCTCAATGCAGGTACTCTGTCGATATGGATCTGTTTGCCGAGCTGCAATCGATCGTCCGCTCGCTCGATGATGCCGAGGTGCCGTACGCGATTGCGGGCGGCCTGGCCGTCGCGATTTGGGGTGCGCCGCGTGCGACGAAAGACATCGATCTCCTTGTGCTCGATGAAGACGTGCAAAGGTGCAAGGCCGCCATCGCGCCTCTCGGTTACGTCTTGCCTGCAGAGCCGATGACGTTTTCCAATCAAATGACGGTCCACCGCGTCAGCAAGATCGCCGATGGGAGATTGATGACTGTAGATTTATTGAT